>JBEKNG010000111.1:0-11059 GCA_049523075.1 Paraburkholderia sp. | reverse complement strand
CAAATCCGACGTCCACTCACGTAGTACCGACAAACCCGCCGCCTCCCGCAGCCGCGAACCCGCGCCCGGCGCGGCGGAGCCTGCCGAACTCGAACCCGGCATTGCCGACGCGGTGCAAACGCGCGTCGCCGATGCGGGCCACTGATGTGATGGACGCGCGTTTCGTCGCGCGTCCATACGAACTTGCCGTAGCCTGAATATGAACGCTTCCACTCCCACTGGTTTTCGCTGCGGCATGGTCGCGATCGTCGGTCGCCCCAACGTCGGCAAGTCCACGCTGATGAACGCGCTGGTCGGCCAGAAAGTCAGTATCACGTCGCGCAAGGCGCAGACCACGCGCCATCGCATTACCGGCATTTATACCCTCGAAGACGCGCAATACATCTTCGTCGATACGCCGGGCTTTCAGACCAAGCATAGCGGCGCGCTGAACCGCTCGCTCAATCGCGCAGTTACCTCGACGCTGACCTCCGTCGACGCGATCCTGTTCGTCATCGAAGCGGGCCGCTTCGGTCCGGACGACCAGAAAGTGCTCGACCTGATCCCGCCCTCGGTGCCCACGCTGCTGATTGCCAACAAGCTCGACCGCGTGTCGGATAAGGATTCGCTGTTTCCGTTCATGCAGCAGGTGAGCGCGCTGCGTCAGTTCAACGAGATCGTGCCGCTGTCCGCCAAGAATCCGGACGACATCAAGCGTTTGATGGCGACGGTCAAGCCGTTCCTGCCGGAAGGCGCGCCGATCTACGGCGAAGACGACCTGACCGATCGCAGCGAGCGCTTCCTCGCCGCCGAAATCCTGCGCGAAAAGGTCTTCCGCTGGACCGGTGACGAACTGCCGTACACCAGCACCGTGCTGATCGACAAGTTCGAAACGGAAGGGCGTCTGCGCCGCATTTTCGCCACCATCATGGTGGAGCGCGATACGCACAAGGCGATGATCATCGGCCAGAAGGGCGCGAAGCTGAAGCAGATCAGCACCGAAGCGCGCCTCGACATGGAAAAGCTGTTCGATGGCCCGGTGTATCTGGAGACCTTCATCAAGGTGAAGAGTGGCTGGGCCGACAACGAAGCCGGACTCCGTGCGTATGGGTACGAATGACGCATGGATGACGCTGCAACCCGACGCTGAACCGGACGATTCCGAGCCGGACGCGCCGGCGCGCGAACCATCGAAGGCTCGCGCATCGAAGAAGTCTTCTTCAGGTACCTCATCGCGCGGTTCAGCGCGCGACTCATCACGCAACCCCGCGGACAACACGTCTGACGCCACCGGCGAACCACGCAAGGCGCCCGCGCGCCGGCCGTCGCGTAGTTCTGGCTCCGAATACAAGGTCACCGAGCAACCGGCCTTCGTACTGCACAGCTATCCGCATCGCGAGACCAGTCTGATCATCGATGTGCTGACGCGCGATCATGGCCGCCTCGCCCTGGTGGCGAAAGGCGCCAAGCGCCCGCACTCCGCGTTGCGTGGCGTGCTGCAGACCTTCCAGCCGCTCGCGCTATCGTGGTCCGGCAAATCCGAACTGCGCACGCTGACCGGTGCCGAGTGGGTTGGCGGCATGCTGCCGCTCGCCGGCGACGCCTTGCTGTGCGGCTTCTACGTCAACGAACTGCTGGTCAAATTCTGCGGCCGCGAAGATCCTCATCCGCAACTGTTCCAGCACTATGTCGTCACGTTGGCGCGCCTCGCGCATGACGAGCCGGCCGTGCAGGTGCTTCGTTCGTTCGAGCGCGTGCTGCTGCGCGAGACCGGCTACGCCATGGCGCTGAACCGCACGGTGTCGCGCAAGACGGTGGTCGCCGAAGGCCGCTACGTGTTCGATCCCGAACGCGGCGTACGTGAAGCCTCCGACGATCTGCCCGCGCAATGGCCGGTGATTGCCGGACAGACCTTGCTCGATATGGAAGCGGACGATTACCATCGTCCCCAGACCGCGGCGCAAAGCAAGACGCTGATGCGCTTTCTGCTCAACACTTACCTTGGCGGCACGCCGCTCGCGACGCGCCAGATCCTGATCGACTTGCAGAACTTATGAGCTTCTTTCTTACGTCGCCTAATGTGATCGACCTTGGCGTGAATATCGATCACGTCGCTACGCTGCGCAATGCGCGCGGCACGTCGTATCCGGACCCGATCCGCGCGGCGCTCGACGCCGAAGCGGCCGGCGCCGATGCGATCACGCTGCATTTGCGCGAGGACCGCCGGCATATCGTTGATGCCGACGTACGCACGCTGCGTCCCTTACTGAAGACGCGCATGAACCTCGAATGCGCGGTCACCCAGGAAATGCTCGACATCGCCTGCGAAGTGAAGCCGCACGACGTTTGCCTCGTGCCGGAAAAGCGCGCTGAGCTGACCACGGAAGGCGGTCTCGACGTCGCCGGCCAGTTCGAAGCCGTGCGCGCCGCATGCAGGCAACTCGCCGAAGTGGGTTCGCGCGTGTCACTTTTCATCGATCCCGATGAGACGCAGATCCGCGCCGCGCATGAAGCCGGCGCGCCGGTGATCGAGTTGCATACCGGTCGCTACGCAGAAGCACACGACCCGGCCGAGCAACAGCTCGAATACGAGCGCGTGGTGCGCAGCGTGGAATTCGGTCTGTCGCTTGGCATCAAGGTGAACGCCGGCCATGGCCTGCATTACACAAACGTCCAGCAGATCGCGGCAATCGACGGCATCGTCGAGCTGAATATCGGTCACGCGATCGTCGCGCATGCGATTTTCGCCGGTTGGGATAACGCCGTGCGCGAGATGAAGGCGATCATGGTTGCCGCGCGTCTCGCCGCACGCGCTTAACGCCTCGACACGCATGGCAATCTACGGCATCGGCACCGACGTCATTCAGGTCAGCCGCGTGGCGGCGGTGATGACACGCACCAACGGGCGCTTCGCCGAGAAGGTGCTCGGCCCGGATGAACTGAAGATCTATCACGCTCGCCACGCCCGCTCGGCCGTACGCGGACTCGCGTTTCTCGCCACCCGTTTTTCGGCGAAAGAAGCCTTCTCGAAAGCAATCGGCCTCGGCATGCGCTGGCCGATGACCTGGCGCGCGCTGCAAACGCTCAACGAAGCGAGCGGCAAGCCGATGGTGGTCGCCTCGGGCGAACTGGCCGAATGGCTGGAAGCACGCGGCATTACCGCCCAGGTCACGATCAGCGACGAGCATGACTATGCGGTGTCGTTCGTGATCGCCGAGACGGCGGACCCGGCTACCCCCTGATTTCTCTCGGCGCGGGGTCAGCAACCTGCGTCTTCTTTTTTTCTTGCGGAATTCGATGAAAACCAATCCCGGACCGGTGATGCTCGACGTGGTCGGCAAAACGCTGAACGCTGACGACAAGCGCCGACTCGCGCATCCGATGACCGGTGGCGTCATCCTGTTTGCGCGTCATTACGAGAGCCGTGCGCAACTGATTGCGCTGACCGAGGCGATTCGCGCGGTACGTGAGGACCTGCTGATCGCCGTCGACCACGAAGGCGGCCGCGTACAGCGCTTCCGTACTGACGGCTTCACGGTACTACCGGCCATGGGCAAGCTCGGTGCGCTGTGGGATTCGGATGTCCTCCACGCCACCAAGGTCACTACGGCGGTGGGCTATATCCTTGCTGCCGAATTGCGCGCCTGCGGGATTGACATGAGCTTTACGCCGGTGCTCGATCTGAACTACGGCCAGTCGCAAGTCATCGGTGACCGGGCGTTTCATTGTGATCCGCGCGTGGTCACGATGCTGGCGAAGAGTCTGAATCACGGTCTCGCGCTGGCGGGCATGGCCAATTGCGGCAAGCATTTCCCCGGACACGGTTTCGCCACCGCGGACTCGCATGTCGCAATGCCGGTGGACGACCGTCCGCTCGAGACCATTCTGCGCGACGACGTGGCGCCGTATGACTGGCTCGGCCTCGGGCTGGCGTCGGTGATCCCGGCACATGTGATTTATTCGCAGGTCGACTCGAGGCCGGCGGGTTTCTCACGAGTCTGGCTGCAGGAGGTGTTGCGCGGCAAGCTGCGTTTTCCGGGTGCCATCTTCAGCGACGACCTGTCGATGGAAGCCGCGCGCCAAGGCGGCACGCTTACCGAAGCGGGGAGCGCGGCCTTGCACGCGGGATGCGACATGGTGCTGATCTGCAATCAGCCAGAGGAAGCCGAGAAGGTACTCGACGCCTTGCGCTTCACGCCGTCGAAGGAATCGCAGTCGCGCCTCAAGCGGATGCGCCCGCGCGGCAAAGCGCTCAAGTGGAGCAAGCTGGTGGCCGAGCCCGAGTATCTGCAGGCCCAGGCCTTGTTACGCAGCGCGTTTGCCTGATCAGTTCAACCGCATCCGCTGCAGCTTGTTGTAGAGCGTCTTCGGACTGATCCCCAGCAGCGACGCGGCGCGATGCCGTGTGCCGCCGACCGCGTCGAGCGTCGCACGGATCAGCATCTCCTCTACATCCGCGAGCGGCGTACCGACCGTCACCTGCACGCGGCTGCCGTTCAGGTCGCGGCCCCCGGCCGAGCCGGCTTCGTCGGCGCGCAGCGTTTCGAGCACGTCGCCCGACGCCTGATACGCACGCCGCACGCGGTCCTGCAGTTCGCGCACATTGCCCGGCCATTCATACGAGAGACACTCGCGCAGGAAATTCGGCCCGATCTGCTTGGTCGCATCGGTCACGCCGTGGGCGCTCGCCTCGCGATTCAGCTCGTCGACGAGCGCCTGTGCAAAGAGCGCGGCGTCGTCGCCGCGCTCGCGCAGTGGCGGCAGCGTCACTGCTGCTGCGTCGAGGCGCAGCGCGAGATCCTCATGGAGGCTGCCATCGGCCACTGCCGCGCGCGGCGACTTGCGGGTCGACGCGATCAGGCGGAAATCCGTGACGACCTGATGCGTGCCGCCGACCCGCATGAAGGTCTGCGAATCGAGTGCCCGCAACAGCGCTTCCTGTTGGGAGCGCGGCAATTCGGCGATCTCGTCGATAAACAGCGTGCCGCCGCTCGCCTGTTCGAACAGGCCCTGTTCACGGTGCTCGGCACCGTTGAACGCGCCGCGCTCGTGACCGAACAGGACGCTGTCGAGCGATCTGTTCGCCGCGAGGCTCGCCGCCGTACGGCAATCGAACGTCACGAACGGCCCTTTGCGGCGTCGGCTCATTTCATGCAGCGTGCGGGCAGTGACTTCCTTGCCGGTGCCCACTTCGCCGGAGATCAGCACGGCTGCCTCGGTGGGCGCGTTGTGTTCGATCAGGTCGTACACGTGCTGGATCGCGCCGCTTCTGCCGAGCATGGGTCCGAAGCGGCCGAGCTGGCGCAACGTCGTGCGCAGGGCCTGGACTTCTTCGGTCAGCTCGTACGGACGTGGAATACGCGCGAGAAGGCTGCGCAGCCGCGGAATGTTGACGGGCTTGAGCAGGTAATCCCAGATTCCATGCCGCAGGCCTTCAATTGCGCTTTCGACGGTAGCGTTGCCGGTCATCACGATGACGGGCAGGGCGCCGCCGGGCGGCTGCGCAGGCAGATTCTGGAGCAGGTCGAGGCCGCTGCCGTCGGGCAGGTTCAGATCGACCAGCACGACGTCGGGGATGAAGCGTGTCAGCGCCGCGCGCGCTTCGGCGAGCGTCGTCGCGGTGTCAACCGAAAAGCCGTCAGCGGCAAGGATCGCAGACAGGCCTGACAGGCTATTCGGATCATCTTCGACAATCAGGGCGTGTGGCATGGCGAGCGCTATTTTAGGTTAATGGAAACCCCGGCCAGGGCGCCGTGGATCCGGCGCCGTAGCAGGGTGCATTGGCTGGGCGCCGTTCCTCGCGGAATACGGCGCCGCGCGTGTTTAGTCCCGGTACTCATCGAAGAAGAGGTTCACTTCACGCACAGCTTCTTCACGCGTCTTGCCGTAGCGTTCCTGAATCAACCCGGCGAGCTTGTCGGCGCGGCCTTCGGCCTTCGTTAGCTCGTCGTCTGTCAGTTCGCCCCACGCGGTTTTCGCCTTGCCGATGATTTGCTTCCACTTGCCTTCAGCGATGTCGTTGTTCATGGCGCATCTCCGTAGTGAGAAAGAAGAAAGGCCTCGGGGGCCAATGCTTTTCTTTAGCAGGGAGCGTGCCATCAGCAATTACTTAAGCTTATCAATGGTTTGCTGCGCGTGAAGCGGCCCATAAAGCACGCGGGTCGGAAAAATCGAAAACCGTACCGGTAAAGTTTTCCTCAACCATACACGGTCACGGAAAAAAGAAAAAGCGCCCAAAGGGGCGCTTTTTTAATTCGGCCGCGCTTCCCGCGGTGTGCAGGGCGGCCCTTACAGGCTGGCGCTTGGTTGCGCTCAGTTGCGCTCAGTTTAGGCGCGGCTGCGGTACTCGTGGGTACGCGTGTCGATTTCGATCTTGTCGCCGATGCTGCAGAAGAGCGGCACTTGCAGTTCGAAGCCGGTATTCAGCTTGGCGTTCTTCAACACCTTGCCCGACGACGTGTCGCCCTTGACGGCCGGTTCCGTGTAGATGATTTCGCGGACCAAGGTGGTCGGGAGTTCGACCGAAATGGCCTTCTCGTTGTAGAACACGACTTCGCAAGCCATGCCGTCTTCGAGGTAGTTCAGCGCGTCGCCCATCATTTCGGCTTCCACTTCGAACTGGTTGTAGTCGGCGTCCATGAACACGTACATCGGGTCAGCGAAGTACGAGTAGGTCACTTCCTTGCGATCCAGCTGAACGACGTCGAACTTGTCGTCAGCCTTGTACACCGATTCCATGCCTGCGCCGGTCAGCAGGTTCTTGAACTTCATCTTGACGACGGCGGAGTTACGGCCCGATTTATTGTATTCGGCCTTTTGCACGACCATCGCGTCTGCGCCGATCATCACGACGTTGCCGGTGCGGAGTTCCTGTGCGGTCTTCATAAAACTGTCCTGTACGAAATAAGTAGCTTCAACTTTGCTCAACGGCGTACGGCGCAAGCGGGTACAGCACCTTTCGCTCCAGTTTGCGGCTTGCTCTTGAAGCTGCAAAGCGGGCTGCAAACGGGACAGTGCCGCGGCGTGGCCGGTACTGCGGGCCGGCACCTGCTTGCCGCGGTTGCCCACGGCCCGTCACCTTCCGATAACCTGTTTTACCCGGAGCGGGCGCGTACGCGAGTGGCGCCGATGCGCGAGGACGATCCGGTTTCAATAAAGACGCACCTAAAGGTGCAAGGGTTCGCCGCCGCCATCGTGCCGCGCTTGCGTCGTCGGCCGTTGGATAACCGTTTATTTTAACTGACTTTTTGCGAATTCGGCCAGATTTCCGGCGAGGTCGCCGAGGGCCGCCAGTTCCCGTGCCCAGTCGGCCGCGCGCTGTTCAAAAGCGGCGCGGTGGCGCTGGAAATCCGCCCAGTCGGGCTGCCCGACGCCGTTCCAGGCATGCCAGAAACGCGCCAGCGCCGCGCGGGCCTCGGTGGGCAGGGCATCGGCATAGTGGGCGAGGGCGGCGTCCAGCTTGGGCAGATGCGCGTCGTCGGCCTGCGGATAGATATGCCAGACGAATGGGCGGGCCGCCCATTGGGCTCGCACGAAGGAGTCTTCGCCGCGCACAAAGTTGAAGTGGCTGGCCCACAGTAACGCGTCGTAGCCGGGCTGGTCGGTGAACGCCAGCGCGTGGGCGCGAAGGTTGCCGCGTTCGACATGCGAACCCGCAGCGAACGACGGCAGGCCGAAAAAGCGCGCAAGCGCAGCCGAGATCCGCCCTTCCGGCACCAGCAGCACCACTGGATCCGGACCGTCGCGCCACTGTTCGAGCAGGCTGTCGACCGCGCGATTCTCGTAGGAAAAGAGCGAAATAACGGTAGTGTCCGGATTGGGCGTGGACTGGCCGGTGGTGTGGCGCCACCATGCTTCACGCGCTTGCGGCGATGCTTCGAAGGCCGCCCGCGCGGTGTCCAGATGATGTTCCTTCAGCACACCGCCGGTACCCGCGCCGAGGCCCGGGAAGAAGAACGTCTTCGTCAGCGGATAGCGCGGGTGCGGCGACTGGCGCAGATGAAAGTCCGCGACCCAGTCCTCGGCACTCAGGTATTCCAGGTTCAGCCATACCGACGCGCGCTCGCGGCGCGCCATCGCGGCGACGTAGACGTGCGGCAGTTCGCAGCCGAACGCCTCGATCACGACGTCTGCTACTTCGAGCCTGTCGCCGGCGTGCGCCGGTTCGCGCCAGTGTTCGATGACGATGCCACTCACCGCCTGCCGGCAGCGGTCGACGGCGAGCGCGGGGCAGAGCTTCTGGAACGCGTGCAGATCGTCCACGAAGATGCGCACCTGCCAGCCGTGCTCGCTGGTCAGTTGACGCGCGAGGCGCCAGCACACGCCGATATCGCCGAAGTTGTCGATCACGGCGCAAAAGAGGTCGCAGGCGATAGCGCCGTCTGCCCGCGAAGATGCGGTCGTGGACGGCGTGGCTTGCGAAAGCGGGACAGAAGGGCGCGCGGAGGACATGATGGCCGGCATCCGGGTCTCGGACGCGTGCGGAATGTTCTAAACTGGCGATTCTAAAGCACTCACCCCACTCTCCGCGTGAATCCTGGCGCGGTGCTCACTCCGATTCTGCATGACCAATTCAGACGCTCCTGAAGCTTCCGAAGCATTCGAGCCAAAGAAGGTGCTCGCCCAGTTGCCGCATCTTCCCGGCGTGTATCGCTATTACGACGCGCACGGCGCCGTGCTGTACGTGGGCAAGGCGCGCGACCTGAAAAAGCGCGTATCCAGCTACTTCACGAAAACGCTGCTGTCGCCGCGCATCGCGATGATGGTGACGCGGATTGCCCGGATCGAGACCACGGTTACGCGTTCCGAGGCCGAGGCGTTGCTGCTCGAAAACAACCTGATCAAGGCGCTCGCACCGCGCTACAACATCCTGTTTCGCGACGACAAGTCGTACCCGTATCTGAAGCTGACCGGCCACACGTTCCCGCGCATGGCCTACTACCGTGGCTCGGTGGACCGCAAGAACCAGTACTTCGGACCGTTCCCGAGCGCGTGGGCCGTGCGTGAGAGCATCCAGATTCTGCAGCGCGTGTTCCAGTTGCGTACCTGCGAAGACTCGGTGTTCAGCAACCGCACGCGGCCTTGTCTGCTGCATCAGATCGGGCGCTGTACGGCGCCGTGCGTCGGCGCGGTCAGCGAGGAGGATTACGCGCGCGACGTCGCCAATGCCTCGCGTTTTCTGCTCGGACGGCAGAGCGAAGTGATGAAAGAGCTCGAGGAAAAGATGCACGCGTTCGCTGCCGAGCTGAAGTTCGAGCAGGCCGCGGCGGTGCGTAACCAGATGAGCTCGCTGTCGACGGTGCTGCATCAGCAGGCAATTGAAGTGGGCAGCGACAGCGACGTGGACATTCTCGCGGTGGTGGCCCTCGGTGGCCGCGTGTGCGTGAATCTTGCGATGGTGCGCGGCGGCCGTCATCTGGGCGACAAGGCCTATTTTCCGTCGCACGTGGAAAGCGCGTTGACCATCGACGAGGGCGGTCTGGAGGATGGCGATGACGGTGCGCAGGGCGTGCTGAAGGCCGCTGTCGCGCAAGGGTTGCGGGCGGCGCAGGAGGCTGCCTTGGCGAGCGTGGCGGCGCAGCGCAAAGCAGCCGCAACGGCTGCTGATCACACGGCGGACGCGCTGGCGATTGCGCGGGATCTGCCGCCTGAAACAGACGATGTGGACGACGAAGCGTCGGACGAGCTGGATGATGAGGTCGCAAATGACGCAAATGACGCAAATGACGCAAATGACGCAGATGACGCAAATGACGCAGATGACGCGAATGATGTCGTCGATGAGGCAGCGTTCGGCGAAGCCGACGAGCTCGACGACGAAGCCGCCGCGACTACCTCGAGCAAACCTGGGCGGCGCCGCGTGACCGGTATCGAATCCGAAGTGCTCGAAGCTTTTATCGCACAGCACTATCTGGGCAACCGCGTTCCGCCCGTGCTGGTCGTGAGTCATGCGCCGGCCAACCGGGAGCTGGTCGATTTGCTGATCGAGCAGGCGGCCCACAAGGTCACGCTGCTACGCCAGCCCCAAGGGCAAAAACGCGCCTGGCTGGCGATGGCCGAGCAGAACGCGCGGCTCGCGCTGGCGCGGCTGCTGTCCGAGCAGGGCTCGCAGCAATCGCGCACACGTTCGCTCGCCGACACGCTCGGCCTCGAGTGCGACGACCTCGCGCACTTGCGTATCGAATGCTTCGACATCAGCCATACGATGGGCGAGGCAACCCAGGCGTCATGCGTGGTCTATCACCATCACAAGATGCAGTCGTCGGAGTACCGGCGCTACAACATCACGGGCATCACGCCGGGCGACGATTACGCCGCCATGCGTCAGGTGCTCACGCGACGCTACGAGAAGATGGTCGCGCAGGCCGCCGCAAATGCCGCCGACGAAGCGATCGAGCGGCCCGCGCCCGACCCTGCGCTCGCCGCCGACCCCGCGCTCGCGGCCGATGCCCCTGGGCCGGCCGCAGGCGGCGTGCTGCCGAACATCGTGCTGATCGACGGCGGCAAAGGCCAGGTGGAGATTGCGCGCCAGGTGTTCACTGAAGTGGGTCTCGATTGCGGGATGCTGGTCGGCGTGGCGAAGGGCGAGGGCCGCAAAGTTGGTCTCGAAACGTTGATTTTCGCGGACGGCCGCGCGCCGCTCGAACTCGGCAAGGAGAGCGCGGCCTTGATGCTGGTCGCGCAGATCCGCGACGAGGCGCACCGTTTTGCGATCACTGGCATGCGTGCGAAACGCGGCAAGACCCGGCAAACCTCGCGCCTCGAAGAGCTAGAAGGCGTGGGCGCGAAGCGCCGTCAGCGGCTGCTCGCTCGCTTCGGCGGGTTGCGCGGCGTGGTGGCGGCAAGTGTCGAGGATCTCGCCAGCGTCGAAGGGATATCCCGCTCGCTGGCCGAGCAGATCTATCGGCAGTTGCACTAATTGCCCAACATGGCGGCGCGGCCATGTTGGCGCGCCGTACCATCCGAAGGTCCCGGCGTACCGTTTTGCCGCCCGTTTGCGGCCGGTTTGCTTGTGGCAGGCCTTATGACGCGGCACAATTGCAACTCCCTTGTCAGACGCTGCGCCTGCCCATGCCGTTTA
>JBEKNG010000110.1:0-11065 GCA_049523075.1 Paraburkholderia sp. | reverse complement strand
TGTTTTACGCCATGCAATCGCTGTGGGTCGGCGCGTGGATGCGCGATGTGATGGGTCTCGCGCCGCGTGAGGCGGCGGCCCAGGTATCGATTCTCGGCTTTGCGATGATGGCCGGCTGCGTCGGTTTCGGCGCTGCGGCGCGCGGTCTGGAAAAGCGCGGCGTGTCGCTGTATGCCTTTTGCGGGATCGGAATGGCGCTCTTCGTCGTCACCCAGTTGCTCATCATGTTCGGAGCCCCTTTGCCCGCAGGGCTGTTGTGGGCCGCGTACGGGGTCTTTGGCGGCACGGGCATCCTAAGTTACGCGGTGCTGGCGCGGCATCTCCCTGCACACATGATCGGACGGGGCAACACCACGCTCACGCTGATTCTCTTTCTGCTGATTTTCGGTTTCCAGATCGGCGTCGGCGCAGTGCTGTCACTGTGGCCGGCGACGGCCGGTCACTATCCGGCGGTTGCACACCTCACCGCGTGGGGCATCCTCGTTGCGTTACAGATCGCCAGCGCGATCTGGTACGTATTGCCAAGCCGGGTGCTGACAAAACCCGTCCATTTGCAGGCAGAGCATCATTTGTGAGGCGGATGATGTCGGTCTGCGGGCCCCGATTGGCCTTTTGTGAGCCGTCCAAAAACCCTTGAAGCGTCGGTCAAGCGCGCTGTGAACGGGTAGAAGGCCCGCGAACAGGCGTCTCTGGCTTCGTTTGGTGCGGGCCACTGGCGTGTCCCGATTCCGCTCTGTGAATCAAGGCCACGTAGGCTGAGAGTCAAGCCGGACAAGGCGCTGAGGTGCCGCGCTGGGCCTTGCGCCGCGTCCCGGTGCCATCTCGGATTTGGAGAGAAGGGCACTTTCGAGCTATAATTCCAAGGTTTGAGCTTATCAACCCGCACCCTAGCGCCTACCTCTCCCACACCGTTCATCCGCCGCGCGCGGCCGACGCACCGCACCCAGCCGATCAGTCCACACAATGGATCCATCGTGCCCTTGCGACGTCTGCCGCGGTACGCGAGCGAGCCTGCGCGCGCATCCATCGATGCGCCTCGCTGCGGCTCGCACGGCTCGGATAGACAGGTCGGCATCAGGGTGTTCCCCCAAGGAGTCTCCCGTGTTGCCGTCTTTTTCTCCCGCTCTGCTCGCGCTCGCCGACGGCACGGTCTTTCGTGGCTACTCGATCGGCGCCCCCGGCCATACGATTGGCGAAGTCGTTTTCAACACTGCTATCACCGGTTATCAGGAAATCCTGACTGACCCGAGCTACGCGCGTCAGATCGTGACCCTCACGTATCCGCACATTGGCAACGTCGGCGTAAACGCCGAAGATGTGGAAGCAACGAAAGTCCATGCCGCCGGCCTCATCATCCGCGACCTGCCGGTTCTCGCATCGAACTTCCGCATGGAGCGCACGCTCTCGCAATACCTGCAGGACGAAGGCGTGGTCGCCATCGCCGGTCTCGACACCCGCATGCTGACACGCGTGCTGCGCGACAAGGGTGCGCAGAACGGAGCGATTCTCGCTGGCTCGGATGACGAAGCCAAGGCCATCGAACTCGCGCGCTCGTTCCCGGGCCTCGCCGGTATGGATCTGGCGAAGGTCGTGTCGACCAAAGAATCGTTCGAGTGGACACAGAGCGAATGGCGTCTGGGCGAAGGCTACGGCACGCAGAAGGCGCCGAAATACCGCGTGGTCGCGTTCGACTACGGCGTCAAGTACAACATCCTGCGCATCCTGGCCGAGCGCGGCTGCCACGTCACCGTGCTGCCGGCGCAAGCCACTGCGGCGGATGCGCTGGCGCTCAATCCCGATGGCGTGTTCCTGTCGAACGGCCCCGGCGATCCGGAACCGTGCGACTACGCGATCGCAGCCACCAGGGAGCTGATCGAGCGCGGCATCCCGACCTTCGGCATTTGCCTCGGTCACCAGATCATGGGCCTCGCGGTTGGCGCGAAGACCATGAAGATGAAGACCGGCCACCACGGCGCGAACCATCCGGTGAAAGATCTGGACGACGGTCGCGTGGTGATCACGTCGCAGAACCACGGCTTCGCAGTCGACGCTGCCACGCTGCCCGCCAACGCGCGCGCCACGCACGTGTCGTTGTTCGACGGCACGCTGCAAGGCTTCGCGCTCACCGACAAGCCGGCCTTCTGCTTCCAGGGCCACCCGGAAGCATCGCCGGGCCCGCACGACATTGCCTATCTGTTCGACCGCTTCACCGCCTTGATGGACCAGAAGAAGGCCGGCACGGCGGCAGCTGCAGCGGCGGCTTAAGGTGACCAGATAAGGCGTCCACGCGAGGCGTCTGCACAAGACGGCCGCGTGAGGCGGAGTACCGGCACTTACACCGGACCGCTCCGCAGGCGCACAGAACAGAGCGCGCCGCCGCAGCATCTGGAGGCCACCAGCAGCAATGGCCCAGGTAGCAGCGGCGAAGCGCGCCAACGGAAAGAATTCAGGAATACATTAGCGAGAGCGTTATGCCCAAGCGGACAGACATCAAGAGCATCCTCATCATCGGCGCGGGTCCGATCATCATCGGCCAGGCGTGCGAGTTCGACTACTCGGGCGCACAGGCTTGCAAGGCGCTGCGTGAGGAAGGCTACAAGGTCATTCTCGTCAACAGCAATCCGGCGACGATCATGACCGACCCGAACACGGCCGACGTGACCTACATCGAGCCCATCACGTGGGAAGTGGTTGAACGCATCATCGCAAAGGAACGTCCCGACGCGATCCTGCCGACGATGGGCGGCCAGACCGCGCTGAACTGCGCGCTGGATCTGCACGCGCACGGCGTGCTGGAGAAATACAAGGTCGAGCTGATCGGCGCGTCGCCGGAAGCCATCGACAAGGCGGAAGACCGTCAGAAGTTCAAGGACGCGATGACCAAAATCGGTCTCGGTTCGGCCAAGTCGGGCACCGCGCATTCGATGGAAGAAGCGCTGCAGGTGCAGGCGCAGATCGCCGTCGAAACCGGCAGCGGCGGCTATCCTGTGGTGATCCGTCCGTCGTTCACGCTGGGCGGCTCGGGCGGCGGCATTGCATACAACCGCGACGAATTTGAAGAGATCTGCAAGCGCGGTCTCGATCTCTCGCCGACGCGCGAACTGCTGATCGAAGAATCGTTGCTCGGCTGGAAAGAGTACGAGATGGAAGTGGTCCGCGACAAGAAGGACAACTGCATCATCGTCTGCTCGATCGAAAACCTGGACCCGATGGGCATCCACACCGGCGACTCGATCACCGTCGCGCCGGCGCAGACGCTCACTGACAAGGAATACCAGATCCTGCGTAACGCATCGCTCGCGGTGCTGCGCGAGATCGGCGTGGACACGGGCGGCTCGAACGTGCAGTTCTCGATCAATCCGGAAGACGGCCGGATGATCGTGATCGAAATGAACCCGCGCGTGTCGCGTTCGTCGGCACTAGCGTCGAAAGCGACCGGCTTTCCGATTGCCAAGGTCGCGGCGAAACTGGCGTGCGGCTACACGCTCGATGAACTGAAGAACGAAATCACCGGCGGCCAGACTCCGGCGTCTTTCGAGCCGACGATCGACTACGTCGTCACCAAGATTCCGCGTTTCGCGTTCGAGAAGTTCCGCGAAGCCGATCCGCGTCTCACCACGCAGATGAAGTCAGTCGGCGAAGTGATGGCGATTGGCCGCACCTTCCAGGAATCGTTCCAGAAGGCGCTGCGCGGTCTCGAAGTCGGCGTCGACGGTCTCGATGAAAAGACCACCAGCCGCGACGAGATCATCCGCGAGATCGGCGAAGCCGGTCCGGACCGGATCTGGTACGTGGGCGATGCGTTCCGTATCGGCATGACCCAGCAGGAAATCTTCGAAGAGACTTCGATTGACCCGTGGTTCCTCGCGCAGATCGAACAGATCGTGCTGAAGGAAAAGGCGTTGGCCGGCCGCTCGCTCGCGAGTCTGTCGAAGGAAGAACTCAAGTATCTGAAGCAAAGCGGTTTCTCGGATCGCCGGTTGGCGAAGCTGCTCGGCGCCAAGCCGGCAGAAGTGCGTCAACGCCGTATCGAACTGAACGTGCGTCCGGTCTACAAGCGCGTCGACACCTGCGCGGCTGAGTTCGCTACGAAAACCGCCTACATGTACTCGACCTACGAGGAAGAGTGCGAAGCGAACCCCACGAACAACAAGAAGATCATGGTGTTGGGCGGCGGCCCGAACCGGATCGGCCAGGGCATCGAGTTCGACTACTGCTGCGTGCACGCCGCGCTCGCCATGCGCGAAGACGGCTACGAAACGATCATGGTCAACTGCAATCCTGAAACCGTTTCGACCGACTACGACACGTCCGATCGTCTGTACTTCGAATCGCTGACGCTCGAAGATGTTCTCGAAATCGTCGACAAGGAAAAGCCGGTTGGCGTGATCGTGCAGTACGGCGGCCAGACGCCGCTGAAGCTCGCGCTCGATCTCGAGGCGAACGGCGTGCCGATCATCGGCACCTCGCCCGACATGATCGATGCGGCCGAAGACCGCGAGCGTTTCCAAAAGCTGCTGCAGAACCTCGGCTTGCGTCAGCCGCCGAACCGTACGGCACGCGCCGAAGATGAAGCGCTCAAGCTCGCCGACGAAATCGGCTACCCGCTCGTCGTGCGTCCGTCGTACGTGCTGGGCGGCCGCGCCATGGAAATCGTCCACGAGCCGCGCGACCTCGAGCGCTACATGCGCGAGGCCGTGAAGGTGTCGCATGATTCGCCGGTGCTGCTCGACCGCTTCCTGAACGACGCAATCGAATGCGACGTGGATTGCATCTCCGACGGCGAAGCCGTGTTTATCGGCGGCGTGATGGAGCACATCGAACAGGCGGGCGTGCACTCGGGCGACTCGGCTTGCTCGCTGCCGCCGTACTCGCTGTCGAAGGAAACCATTGCCGAACTCAAGCGTCAGACCGGTGCGATGGCGAAGGCGCTGAACGTGATCGGCCTGATGAACGTGCAGTTCGCAATCCAGCAAGTGCCGCGGGCGGACGGTTCGAAAGAGGACGTGATCTACGTGCTCGAAGTGAACCCCCGCGCCTCGCGTACGGTGCCGTACGTGTCCAAGGCGACCAGCCTGCCGCTCGCGAAGATCGCGGCGCGCGCGATGGTCGGCCAGACGCTGGCGCAGCAGGGCGTGACGAAGGAAATCGATCCGCCGTACTTCAGCGTGAAGGAAGCGGTGTTCCCGTTCGTCAAGTTCCCGACCGTCGACCCGGTGCTCGGACCGGAAATGCGTTCGACGGGCGAAGTGATGGGCGTAGGCCAGACTTTTGGCGAAGCGTTGTTCAAGTCGCAGCTCGCGGCAGGTTCGCGTCTGCCGGAGTCGGGCACGGTACTTTTGACCGTGATGGACGCCGACAAGCCGAAGGCGGTGGAAGTGGCCCGCATGCTGCACGAACTGGGCTACCCGATCGTCGCGACCAAGGGTACGGCTGCCGCCATCGAAGCGGCCGGCGTGCCGGTGAAGGTGGTCAACAAGGTGAAGGACGGCCGTCCGCACATTGTCGACATGATCAAGAACGGTGAAATCGCGCTGGTCTTCACGACCGTTGACGAAACCCGGGCTGCGATCGCCGATTCGCGTTCGATCCGCATGAGCGCGCAGGCCAACAAGGTCACGTACTATACGACCATGTCAGGCGCGCGTGCCGCCGTGGAAGGTCTGCGGTATTTGAAGGACCTGGAAGTCTATGATTTACAAGGACTCCACGCTCGCCTAAACTAAGGCTTCGAATACCTGTCCAAGATGTAAGTGCCGCGGTTAAGCGGCGTCCCTTAAGGTACCAGCATGGGCTTTGCCCGGGTTCAGGCACCAGCGGGGATGCACTTAACCGCGGTGATTTTTTTTACGGCCGTTTTTTGCCACTAGAGCTGTTTATGAGCACTATTCCATTGACGACGCGTGGCGCCAAGAAGCTGCGCGATGAACTACAGCACCTGAAATCGGTTGAACGTCCGGCGGTCGTCAACTCGATCGCCGAAGCGCGTGCCCAGGGCGATCTCTCGGAAAACGCCGAATACGACGCTGCGAAAGAAAAGCAGGGCTTTATCGAGGGCCGCATTGCGGAAATCGAGTCGAAGCTGGCCGGCGCACAGGTTATCGATCCCGCCGCAGTGGACGCGGACGGTCGCATCGTGTTCGGCGCGACGGTTGAGCTGGAAGACCTTAAATCAGGGGCTGCGGTCAAGTATCAGATCGTCGGCGACGACGAAGCGGACCTCGAGCACGGCCTGATCTCGATCAGCTCGCCGATCGCGCGAGCGTTGATCGGCAAGTCGGAAGGCGACGTGGCGTCGGTGCAGGCACCGGGCGGCGTGCGCGAGTACGAGATCATTGCCGTCAGCTACATCTGAGAAGGATGCACACGTGTCTACTCAGATCTCCGCCGTTCCGCATAGGGTGTTCCGGCTGCTGACCGTGATCTGGGTCGGCAGTCTGCTCACCATCGGTTATGCGGTTGCACCCGTGCTGTTCACGGCGCTTGACCGGATCTCGGCCGGCGCCGTCGCCGCGCAGTTGTTTCGTATTGAAGGCGTGCTGGGCGTGGTATGCGGGGTCTTGCTGCTTGGGCTGGCCAACGTGCTGATCCGACGCGGTAACGACGCCTATCGCCGTCTGCGCTGGCTGATTGCCGGGATGCTGGTGTGTGTGCTGCTCGGTTACTTTGCGCTGCAGCCGTTCATGAATGCCATTCGCATGGCTGCGCTCGAGGCTGGCACGGATGTCGCCCATTCGCCCGATGTGGCGCGCTTCGGCGTGCTGCACGGCGTGTCGAGCCTGTTTTATCTGATCGAGAGCTTGCTGGCTGTCGCTCTGGTGTGGAAGCTGCCCACCGGGGCAAGCGCGACGCTGTCCGGGCAAGAGGCGCGGGGCGCGGCAGGCAAGGGCGTCACAGGTTAAGCGGCTTTCGGAGTTGGGCGCGGCGCGGGTGAGGCGTCGCAAATGCTTTGGTGCCTTGTGATGCCTTGGCGCTCGACCACGCAAACTCCGGCACGCGTGCACCACCATGCTGAGCCAAACGAAGCACCGCGACGCAAGAAGCGCTGGCGAACGCGCTTAGCGCTGCAGGCAGGGCGCCCGCAGCCGACACACAAGATTACTTCACCGACTGATGCGGCCGCTTGGCGCTAGTCTGGCGCTTCTTGGCGCGCTTGATATTGCCGCCCGCCGTGACGCGTTCGTTGCCGCGTACCACAACCTTTTTGGGCTTCGGCTTGCGCATCGGGATCTCGGAGGGTTTGACCACCGTCACCACGCGTGGGGCGCGGCCCTTACCCGGTCGGGCGTCTTCTGCGGCTTCACGGGCGCTCGGCAGCTCGCCGCGTTTGGCGCGGGTGGCGGGCTTGGCCGCCGCTTCCGGTTTCCAGATCACCAGCAGTTTGCCGATATGTTGGATGGGCGCGGCGTTGAGTGTGTCGCAGATCTGTTCGTAGATCGCCAGACGCTCTTCGCGTTCGTCGCCGAATACGCGGATCTTGATCAGTTGATGCGCGGCCAGGTGGACCTTGATCTCGGTCAGAACGGCGTCGGTCAGCCCCTCGGCGCCGATGAGCACCACCGGTTTGAGCGCATGTGCCTGGGAGCGCAATTCGGCGCGTTGATCGGAAGAGACTTTAAGGGCTGGCATGGAAAGTGGGAGACTCGACTAAAATGGCGGCGCCTGCAGTTCCGATCGCTTCGGTCGATCGAGCAGGGCGGCGCGTCAGAACAACAGAGAATCGCGGCTAATGGCCTACGGGTTGATGACCCATTGAGCGTCAGCCGCGCGAATTAAACGCGTATTATCCGCTAAAAGTGCGACATCACGCAGCAAGAGTTCAACGTTTAATGGCAAAAAACAAGTTCAACACGTCGTGGCTGCACGATCACATCAACGATCCCTACGTGAAATTGGCGCAGCGGGAGGGCTATCGCGCCCGCGCAGCCTACAAACTGAAGGAAATCGACGAGCAAGACAAGCTGATCCGTCCCGGCCAGGTCATCGTCGACCTGGGCTCGGTGCCAGGCAGCTGGAGCCAGTACGTGCGCAACAAGCTGGCGCAGGGCGCGAAGCGGGATGCGACGCGCGAAGGCGGGATTGACGGCACGATCATTGCGCTCGATATGCTGCCCATGGAGCCGATTGCCGACGTCACCTTCATTCAGGGCGACTTCCGCGAGGACACCGTCCTGCATCAACTCGAAGAATTGGTCGGAGAGCGTCAGGTCGACCTTGTAATTTCGGATATGGCGCCCAACCTGTCGGGAGTGGCGCTGGCGGATGCCGCACGGATCGAGCATGTATGCGATCTCGCGCTGGAGTTTTCGCAGAATCACCTGAAGCCGGATGGTGCCCTTTTAGTCAAATGCTTTCACGGCAGCGGTTACAGCCAGATTGTCGAAAAGTTCAAGCAGCAGTTTAAGACGGTGGCAGCCCGCAAGCCGAAGGCGTCGCGGGACAAATCGTCCGAAACTTTTATTTTGGGTAAGCATCTGAAACGGCCCGGGTAAGCGGGCGTTCCGCGACCTTTTTGAGTCCCAGATTTGTCGGAAAAGCGGCACTGGGGCAGCCTCCGACGCTATTTCTGTGGTAGCGAAACGTTATGGCAGGGGTCTGCGGTCTGGATTAGAATGCTTTAGTGGTGCCGCAAGGCAAATGTAGGCGCCCGTCTATGAGTGAAGGAGTGGTGCTTTGAACAACAATATGTTTTCGAAGGCAGCAGTGTGGCTGGTTATCGCACTGGTGCTGTTTACGGTGTTCAAGCAGTTCGATAAGCCCCGTGTCCAGGAAGGCGTTTCCTATTCGCAGTTCATGGATGACGCAAAGAACGGCAAGGTCAAGAACGTCATCGTTCAGGGGCGTAACCTCACGGTCACTCCTGCAGACGGCCAGAAGTACCAGATCGTGTCGCCCGGCGACATCTGGATGGTCGGCGACCTGATGAAATATGGCGTTCAGGTGAGCGGCAAGGCCGATGACGAACCGAACGCGCTTGTGTCCGCGCTGTATTACCTCGGACCGACAATCCTGATTATCGGGTTCTGGTTCTACATGATGAGGCAGATGCAGGGGGGCGGGAAAGGCGGTGCGTTCTCGTTCGGCAAGTCCCGTGCACGCCTGATCGATGAGAACAACAACGCAATCAATTTCACCGACGTCGCCGGTTGCGACGAAGCCAAGGAAGAAGTCTCGGAACTGGTCGACTTCCTGCGCGACCCGCAAAAGTTTCAGAAGCTCGGCGGGCGGATACCGCGCGGCGTGCTGCTGGTTGGGCCGCCGGGAACCGGTAAGACGCTTCTCGCACGAGCCATTGCCGGCGAGGCGAAAGTGCCGTTCTTCAGCATTTCGGGTTCGGACTTCGTGGAAATGTTCGTCGGCGTCGGCGCGGCTCGTGTGCGCGACATGTTCGAACAGGCCAAGAAGCATGCACCGTGTATCGTGTTCATCGACGAAATCGACGCGGTCGGTCGCCATCGCGGCGCCGGCATGGGCGGCGGCAACGACGAACGCGAACAGACGCTGAACCAGATGCTGGTGGAGATGGACGGCTTCGAAGCGAACTCGGGTGTGATCGTGATCGCTGCCACGAACCGTTCGGACGTGCTGGACAAGGCGCTGCTGCGTCCGGGCCGTTTCGACCGCCAGGTGTATGTTGGTCTGCCGGACATCCGCGGCCGCGAACACATCATGAAGGTTCACCTGCGCAAGGTGCCGATTTCGAACGACGTCGACGCAGCGGTGATTGCACGCGGCACGCCGGGCTTTTCGGGCGCCGATCTGGCCAACCTCGTGAACGAAGCGGCGCTGTTTGCGGCGCGTCGCGGCAAGCGCATCGTCGAGATGATCGACTTCGAAGATGCGAAGGACAAGATCTTCATGGGTCCGGAGCGCAAGTCGGCCGTGATCCGCGAAGAATCGAAGCGTGCCACGGCATACCATGAGTCAGGCCATGCGGTGATTGCCAAGCTGTTGCCGAAGGCCGATCCGGTGCACAAGGTCACCATCATCCCGCGCGGTCGCGCACTGGGTGTGACGTGGCAGTTGCCGGAGCACGACAACGAAACGTATTCGAAGGACTATCTGCTGGATCGTCTGGCGATTCTGTTCGGTGGCCGGGTGGCGGAAGAGCTGTTCCTGAACCTGATCAGCACAGGCGCCTCGGACGACTTCAACAAGGCAACGGCTACGGCCCGCGCCATGGTGGCCCGCTTCGGCATGACGGATGCGCTTGGACCGATGGTCTACGTCGACGACGAGAATGACGCTACGCCGTTTGGACGCGGTTTCACGCGGACCATTTCGGAAGCGACGCAGCAAAAGGTCGACGCGGAAATCCGCCGCGTGCTGGACGAGCAGTACAACCTCTCCAAGCGCCTGCTGGACGAGAACCGCGACAAGGTCGAAGCGATGACCGCGGCGCTGATGGAGTGGGAAACGATCGACGCCGATCAGATCAACGACATCATGGCGGGCCGTCCGCCGCGCGCCCCGAAGAGCTCGCCGCCGCCGTCGGCAAGCGATGCATCGTCAGGTGGCAGCACGGGTACCGAGGTGAAGCCGGGCAGTGCGACTGCGCCGGCCTGATCGAAGTTACGTCCAAAGCACGGGCCGGTGTGATGTCACACCGGCCCGTTTTGCATTGATCCCCTTTGCCTGCCTGTATGGCCCGTTCCGTGTCGAATTCCGCGTTACCTTTTGTGTCCCCCCCTGAGCCGCTGCAATGCGGTCGCTTCACGTTGACCTTCGAGCGCCCGTTGGTGATGGGTATTCTCAACGTCACGCCCGATTCCTTCTCCGATGGCGGCAAGTTCGCGGCGCGTGGCGACGCGCTGCGCCAGGCCGAGCGGATGATGCTCGATGGCGCAGACATCATCGACATCGGTGGCGAATCGACTCGCCCCGGCGCGCCGCCGGTGCCGCTGGACGAGGAGCTGGAACGGGTGATTCCGCTCATCGAACAACTGCGCGCCGCCCAGGTGCCGCTCTCGGTCGATACCTACAAGCCCGAAGTCATGCGGCACGCGCTGGCCGCCGGCGCGGACCTGGTCAACGATATCTGGGGCTTTCGCATGCCCGGTGCCAT
>JBEKNG010000109.1:0-11108 GCA_049523075.1 Paraburkholderia sp. | reverse complement strand
CGCTCGGCGCGCTCTGTGCGCAGCACGGCGCGACGACGCTATGGCTCGCGCAGCATGCCGACGATCAGGCCGAAACGGTCCTGCTGCAGTTGCTGCGCGGAGCAGGGCTGGCGGGGCTTGCCGCGATGGCGCCCGAGTACTTGCCCGCAGGCGCCGCGGTGACGCGCGCGCGGCCGCTGCTGCATTTGTTGCGCGCGCAACTGGAGCAGTACGCGGCAGGGCGGCGGCTTGCGTGGGTCGAGGATGAGTCGAATGCCGATACCCGCTATGCGCGCAACGCGTTGCGCCATGACGTGCTGCCGGCGCTGGCTGTCCATTTTCCGGGCTTTCGCGATGCCTTGGCGCGGACCGCGGTCCACGCCGCGTCCGCGCAGAGTTTGCTCGACGACCTGGCGCGTCGCGACATGCAAGCGGCTGCGGACGATGCAGGCCGCAGGCTTGCGCGCGGTACATTGCTCGCACTCGACGACGAGCGCGCGCTGAACCTGTTGCGGTTCTGGATGCGCTCGCTCGGCTTGCCGGCGGCATCGACAGCGCGTCTCACCGACGCCTTGCGTCAATTGCGCGAGGTTGGCGAGGACCACAGTCTGCGCGTCGATCACGCGGGGCAGGCGCTGCGAAGCTATCGCGGGCAGATCTATTGGGAGGCAGGCGACAGCGCCGAGCCCGCTGATGAGACGGCGCTCGTTGCGCGTGCCGTTAGCGAGCTTGCCTGGCAGGACGAATCGATCTGGCGTCTGCCGCAATGGCGCGGCACCTTCGTGTTCGCTGAGGCGAGCGTCGACGATCCCGGCGCCGTGCCTGCCGCGCTTCTGCGTGCGGCGCCCCTCACGGCCCGCTCGCGCAGCGGCGGTGAGCGCATGCGCAGCAGCGCGCAGGGCCCCGGCCGAACGCTCAAGAACCTGTTCCAGGAGCGCGGCGTGCCGGCCTGGAAGCGCGACGTGCCGCTGCTTTACGCGGGCGACGCGCTGCTGTTCGTGCCGCTGCTCGGCGTGAACCGCGCGGCCTGGTCTGGGCAGGACGCCGCTGACGCCGCTGACTCCGAAGCACGCTACGTGCGAATCGACTGGCGCGAAGATCTGCTGATCGCCTGACCGGCCGGTCGGGCACCGCGGGCGAAGCCCCGGCGCGGCACCGCAGGACAGCCGTCGAGCTGTCGAAAAAGGGCGCAACGCCTTGGCGCATAAGCCTTCGCAACGCTTATTGCCGGGATTTTTGGCTTGTCTTTTCGCGCCTGATCGGGTACGTTAACTTGTTTGCCCGAAGCCGCTATTGCCGTCAAATTGATGCGCTTTTGCTGTTTTCCGGCCGTTTCCTGTGTTTCCCGGCGACCAAAAGCCACCGGGGAGCCGCCAGCCAGCGGCCTTTGGCGATTCCTCGCGGGCAAATCCGCGCGTGCTGCACGTGCGCTGCGTCTACGCCGCCATCCTTCACACTTCGCCGTCGTTCCTGAAACGCTGAGCTCTTGTGCCTTGGTGCGGTCGTCTCCAGCGCGGCAGCGCGGTTACTTCTCCAGTTCAGAACGACAATGGCACTCATCGTACATAAATACGGCGGTACTTCGATGGGCTCGGTCGAGCGCATCAAGAACGTCGCGAAGCGCGTCGCGAAATGGCACAAGGCCGGTCACAAGATGGTCGTCGTGCCTTCGGCGATGTCCGGCGAAACGAACCGTTTGCTCGGCCTCGCGAAAGACATTTCGGCCCAGCCGAGCCCTCGCGAGCTCGACATGATTGCCGCCACCGGCGAGCAGGTCAGCTCAGGGCTTCTGGCCATCGCGCTGCAGGAAGCGGGCGTCGATGCGGTCAGCTACGCCGGCTGGCAAGTGCCGGTCAAAACCGACAGCGCGTTCACCAAGGCCCGCATTAGCGAAATCGATGGCGAGCGCGTGTTGCGCGATCTCGACGCGGGCAAGGTAGTGGTGATCACCGGCTTCCAGGGCATCGATCCGGAAGGCCATATCACCACGCTCGGCCGGGGCGGTTCGGATACGTCGGCCGTGGCTGTAGCAGCCGCACTGAAAGCGGACGAGTGCCTGATCTATACGGACGTGGACGGGGTCTACACCACCGATCCGCGCGTGGTGGAAGAAGCGCGCCGGCTCGACCGCGTGACGTTCGAAGAAATGCTGGAGATGGCAAGCCTGGGGTCGAAGGTGTTGCAGATCCGCTCGGTGGAATTCGCCGGCAAATATCAGGTGAAGACGCGTGTCCTGTCGAGCCTGACCGATCCGCTGATCCCGCTCGAAGCCGAAATGACCTCGGGCACCCTGATTACTTTTGAAGAAGACGAGACCATGGAAAAAGCAGTCATCTCGGGCATCGCGTTCCAGCGCGACGAAGCACGTATCGCCGTGATGGGTGTACCCGACAAGCCGGGCATCGCCTACCAGATCCTCGGGCCGGTGGCGGACGCGAATATCGACGTCGACATGATTATCCAGAACCAGAGCGTCGAGGGTAAGACGGCCTTCACGTTCACGGTCGGCCGCGGCGACTATCAGCGCGCCATGGATATCCTCTCGGGCCAGGTGAAGAACCATGTGAAGGCCGAACAGGTGCTGGGCGATCCAAAGGTATCGAAGGTCTCGGTAGTCGGCGTCGGCATGCGTTCGCACGTGGGTATCGCGAGCACGATGTTCCGCACGCTGTCGGAAGAGGGCATCAACATCCAGATGATCTCGACGTCCGAAATCAAGATCTCCGTGCTGATCGACGAGAAGTACATGGAGCTCGCCGTGCGTGCGCTTCACAAGGCGTTCGAACTCGATCAGGCGTAATCTGCTTTGAAAAGCGGGGCGTACGACGGGGTGTCCACAATCGCCCCGTTTGCGCTTCGTGCGTTCGTTGCGGCCAATGTGAACAAATTGCGTCGTCGATGACGAATCTGGCACAAAAAATGTGCCGTAGACATTGACCTTCGCGGTTCGGGCCGCTATTATCTTGGCTTCGTCGCGCTGACTCCCTGCGCGACAGAAAGTTTGGGAGACGTGGCCGAGAGGTCGAAGGCACTCCCCTGCTAAGGGAGCATCTGGGCCAAAACCTGGATCGAGGGTTCGAATCCCTCCGTCTCCGCCAGCAATGGCGGCGGAACCCCAAGAGATCGCGGTCTCTTGGGGTTTTGTTTTTTCTGCCGTCGTTTTCGATTCGGGTGAGCGGAGTTACGGTGTAGACGAAATGCTTTCGCCAACACAAGAGCGAATATGCTTCGGATGCCGAATCAATGTATTGCGAGCGACCTGCCAATGTCTGCGGTAACGCGGAACCGATGCAGGCGTCAACTTGTAGTAAGTCGGCTTTCGCGATTTGGCGCCTGAAATCCAGACCCTATTGTGTATCCGGCAATGCCGCTTTTCACCGAAACGTCCTTCCTTGTAACCAGACGTAACGTAGCGCTTCAGAGTACGACGTTATGCATCAGTTCTTACAAGTTTGAAATACGCGGATCTTCGCCTTGCGCTATATTTCAGCCAACAACACACACTGTTAAAAGGTGAATTCCATGAAGTCCGCTCGTCTTGTTCCGCTTCTGATCGGGGTCCTTGCGCTGGGTGCGTCAGGTGCAGCAATGGCCGGCGTGAGCCTCGGTGTCAATATCGGTATTCCGGCGCCGGTGTACGTCGCTCCGGCGCCCGTCTATGCACCTCCGCCGCCGCCCGTCGTCTATGCACCGGCTCCCGTGTACTACGGCGGCCCGGCGATCGTGATCGGCTGGCATGGCGACCGCTACTGGGACGGCCGTCGCTACTGGGGACGTGACGACTGGTACCGTCATCATGGCGGTTACCATGGTGGTGGCGGCTATCACGACCGCCGCTATTAAGCCGCGTAGCGCATCGTTTGTAGCATCGAAGCAAAAAAACCGCCCTGCAAGGGCGGTTTTTTGTTGCCGTGTGTCAAACCCACACGGACGGTTCAATTGCAGTGAATGCGTGGCCTCTTGACGCGGCCGGAGGAGGGCGCAGCGCCAGGCACGGTGTGCTTTACTCCGCGACTGCGGCCATGCCGCCGACCACCGCGTTGAAACCGCTATCAACGTGCAGGATTTCCGCCGTTACGCCGGCCGCGAGATCCGACAGCAGGAACGCCGCCGAATTGCCCACCTGTTCGGTCGTCACATTGCGCTTGAGCGGCGCATTACCTTCGACGAAATCGAGAATCTTGCCGAAGCCTTTAATGCCGCTTGCTGCCAGCGTCTTGATCGGACCTGCCGAGATGCCATTGACGCGCACGCCCTTGGCGCCGAGCGAAACGGCCAGATAGCGCACGCTTGCTTCGAGCGAGGCTTTGGCGAGACCCATCGTGTTGTAGTTCGGAATCGCGCGTTCGGCGCCGAGGTAGCTCAACGTCAGCAACGCGGCATCTTTCGACAGCATCGGCAGCGCTGCCTTGGCGAGCGCGGGGAAGCTGTAGGCGGAGATGTCGTGCGCGATACGGAAGTTTTCGCGCGTCATGCCGTCGAGGAAGTCGCCGGCAATCGCTTCACGCGGCGCAAAACCGATGGAGTGGACGAGGCCGTCAAGACTGTCCCAGCGTTCCTTCAGCGAGGTGAAGAGCGCTTCGATCTGCGCGTCGTCGGCGACGTCGCACGGGAAGACCAGATCGCTGCCGAATTCCGTTGCGAACTCGGTGATGCGGTCCTTGAAACGGTCGCCGACATACGTGAAAGCCAGTTCTGCACCTTCGCGCTTGCAAGCCTGCGCAATGCCATACGCGATTGAACGGTTCGACAGCAGGCCGGTCAGCAAGATTCGTTTACCAGCGAGGAAGCCCATGAATTCTCCTAATGAAGTCAACGCGCCGCGAGCTCAGATGTGCGGGATCGCGCGGGATTATTGGGTAGAATTCTCTCACATTGCAACCGCCCTCTGACCAACAAGGCCCCTATGACAACTGGCTCGCGACGGGTTCAAGCGCTTCGTGCAGGCTGGCGCACCGTGATGCAAAGGATCTCGCGTGTCCGTTCGCAGTTGGTGCCGGGTTCGTTGGCGGCGACGCTAGTTATCTTCTCTGGGGGCGGCGCGGGGTTGCTGACGGCGCAGCCGGCGCACGCGGCCTACGCGATTGCGCAGTATGGCGAACCGAAATATCCACCCGGTTTCAAGCACTTCGATTACGTCAATCCGGATGCGCCGAAGGGTGGCGCGCTGGTTCTGGCCAATCCGAACCGGCAAACAAGCTTCGACAAATTCAATCCGTTCACGCTGCGCGGCAACGCGGCACCCGGCATGGACTTTCTGTTCGAGAGTCTCGCGACCGGGAGTTCCGACGAAGTCGCGACCGAATACGGCCTGTTGGCCGACGATATCCGCATCGCGCCGGATGGACTGTCGACCACGTTCCACATCAACCCACACGCGCATTTTTCGAACGGCGATCCGGTGACCGCCGCCGACGTCAAGTTCTCGTTCGACACACTCAAGAGTCCGCAGGCCGCGCCTGCCTACGCCTCGTATTTCGCCGACATCACGCGTGCCGTCGTGGTCGATCCGCAGACTATCCGCTTCGAGTTTCGTCAGCACAACCGCGAGTTGCCGTTGCTGGCGGGCGGCATTCCGGTGTTCTCACACAAGTGGGGCGTGAAGCCCGACGGCACGCGTATTCCCTTCGACCAGCTCACGTTCGAAAAGCCGATCGGCAGCGGGCCGTATCTGATCGAGAGTTATAGCAACGGCCGCACGATTACCTACCGGCGCGATCCGAACTACTGGGGCGCGGCGTTGCCGGTGCGGATCGGCATGAACAACTTCGATCGCATTACCTACAAGCTGTATTCGGACGACACCGCGCGCCGCGAGGCGTTCAAGGCGGGGGAGTACGACGCGATGACGGAAATGGTCGCGCGCAACTGGGTACGGCGCGATGTCGGCAAGCCGTTCGACGACGGCGATCTGATCAAGCGCGAATTTCCGCAACACAACGGCAACGGCATGCAGGGTTTCGTGCTGAACTTGCGCAGGCCGATGTTTCAGGACGTGCGCGTGCGCAAGGCGCTCGATCTTGCTCTCGACTTCCAGTGGCTCGACCGGCAACTGTTTTACAACCAGTACAAGCGGATCGACAGCTACTTCGTGAATACCCAGTGGCAGGCCACCGGCACGCCTGGCGCGGGCGAACTGGCGTTGTTGAATCCCTGGCGTCAGCAGCTTGACCCGGCGGTATTCGGTCCGATGCCGATACAACCCGATACCGATCCACCCGGCTCATTGCGTGCCAATCTTTTGCAGGCGCGTGCGCTGCTCGCTGAAGCGGGCTGGGTATATCGCGACGGCGCGCTGCGTAATGCGAAGGGGCAGCCGTTCGAGTTCGAAATGCTGGACGACTCTTCGGGTGCCGCGGTGTGGCCGCCTGTGATGGCCACGTACCAACGCAATCTCGCGAAGCTTGGGATAACCTTGAACTACCGCACCACGGATTTCGCGGTGTATCAGAAGCGCCTCGATGCATTTGAGTTCGACGCGACGATCATCAAGGTTCCCGACTCACAGGTGCCTGGCACGGACGTGCTGGAACAGTTTGGCAGCAAGGCGGCCGATATCCCCGGCTCAGGCAACATGGGCGGGATCAAATCGCCGGCCGTCGACGCCATTTTGCACGCGCTGGTCGGGGCGCAGACGCTCGAGCAACTCACCGATGCGACTCACGCGCTCGACCGGGTGCTGATGCATGGCTATTATGTGGTCCCGCAGTGGTATAGCTCGGTGTGGCGGGTGGCGTTCAAACGCGGCATGGACTGGCCCAGGACCTTGCCGCTGTACTATGACCCAAACGACTGGATTCCGTCGAGCTGGTGGTTCACGCCACAGGCGGGGAAGTCCTGACGTCGCGCAGCTACAGTTTGCGTGACCCGGCCGTCATCTCAATGTTTTGCACTCGTGTATCGGGAACGCCGCCATGTGGAGCTACATCCTCAAACGCCTGCTGTTGATGATCCCGACCGTGCTCGGCGTGTTGACGCTAACCTTTGCCGTGATCCAGTTCGTGCCCGGCGGCCCGGTCGAGCAGATGGCGCATGAATTGCGCAGGGGCTCTGAGGGCGGCGTACCGTTCGGACTGCGCGCGCATAGCGGCGTCGACGCGCAGCAGATTGCGCAGCTCAAGGCGCTGTACGGCTTCGACAAACCGCCGCTCGTGCGCTACGGGCTCATGCTCAAGCGCTTTGCCACCTTCGATCTGGGACAGAGCTATTTCCGGCATCAAAGCGTCTGGTCGTTAGTGCTTTCGAAATTGCCGGTGTCGATCAGTATCGGCCTGTGGACCTTCTTCCTGACGTATCTGATATCGGTGCCGCTCGGCATTGCCAAGGCGATACGCAACGGTTCGCACTTCGATTTCGTCACCAGCCTGATCGTGCTGATCGGCTATGCGATTCCTGGCTTCGTCCTCGGGGTGCTGCTGCTCGTGTTGTTTGGCGGCGGCTCGTTCCTGCAACTGTTTCCGCTGCGCGGCCTCACGTCGGACAACTGGGCCCAGTTGAGTCTCGGCGGCAAGATCCTCGACTATCTGTGGCACATCACGTTGCCGATCGTCGCATCGGTGGTGGGCAGTTTCGCGGTGATCACGATGCTGACGAAGAACGCCTTCCTCGATGAGATCCGCAAACAATACGTGCTGACTGCGCGCGCCAAGGGACTCTCCGAGCGGCGCGTGCTGTGGAAGCATGTGTTCCGCAATGCTTCGCTGCCTTTGATCGTCGGGTTCCCAGGCGCGTTTATCGGCGCGTTCTTTACCGGCAGCCTGCTGATCGAGACGCTGTTCTCGCTCGACGGCCTCGGCTTGCTGTCGTATCAGTCGGTCGTGCAGCGCGATTATCCGGTGGTGCTGGGCACGCTGTATCTGTTCACGTTGATTGGTCTTGCCACCAAGCTGATCTCCGACCTGTGCTACGTCTGGGTCGACCCCCGTATCCAATTCGAACAACTGGAGCGCTGACTTGAGTCGAGCCCGCATCCGAGCCGATCTGGCGCCGCGCACCGAGCCCGTCCGCGCGTTTGTGTCGCCGTCGCCTGCACGCCGCGTCTGGCAGCGCTTTCGCAAGCAGCGCGTTGGTTACTGGAGTCTGATCGTCTTTATCGTTGCGTTTGCAGCGAGCGTTGCTGCGCCGCTCTGGTCGAATGACAAGCCGGTGGTCGTCCGCTACGACGGACATCTGTATTTCCCATTGTTCAAGACTTACTCGGAGATCACCTTCGGCGGCGATTTCCCGACACCGGCGGATTATCTCGACCCCTACGTGCGCGACCGTTTCAGCAAGCCAGGCAATTTCGCGCTCTATCCGCCGAATCCGTATTACTACGACACGCTCAACTACTTCTCGAAAGTGCCCAATCCCGCGCCCCCTTCGCGCGACAACTGGCTAGGCACCGACGACCGCGGCCGCGATCTGTTTGCGCGTCTGGTCTACGGCTTTCGCGTCTCGGTTGAGTTCGCGTTGGTGCTGACGCTGATCGGCACGGTGGTCGGCATCTTCGCGGGTGCTGTGCAGGGTTTCTTCGGCGGCAAGACCGATATCTTCGGCCAGCGGCTGATTGAAATCTGGAGTGCGATGCCGGAGCTGTATCTGCTGATCATCTTCGCGTCGATCTTCGAGCCGGGCTTTATCCTGCTGATCGTGCTGCTCTCGCTATTCGGCTGGATCGGTCTGTCCGACTATGTACGCGCGGAGTTCCTGCGCAATCGTACGCAGGACTATGTGCGTGCAGCGCGAGCCATGGGCCTGTCGAACTGGCAGATCATGTGGCGCCACGTGCTACCCAACAGTCTGACGCCGGTCATCACCTTCCTGCCGTTTCGTATGAGCGGGGCGATTCTCTCGCTGACGAGTCTGGACTTTCTCGGCGTCGGCGTACCATCGCCGACGCCGAGTCTCGGCGAACTGCTCGCCCAGGGCAAGGACAATCTCGACGCCTGGTGGATCTCGCTCTTCACGTTCGGCGTGCTGGTCTCCTTGCTGTTGCTGCTGACCTTCATGGGCGATGCGTTGCGCAATGCGCTCGACACCCGCATCTCCGATGCCATGCGCGCCGGAGGTAACCAATGAGCGGAGAGGCGCAACCCACGGCGGCAGGACCGTTGCTGGAACTCGATCATCTGCGGGTCACGTTCGGCGGTACGGTCGCGGTGAAAGACGTCACGCTCGCAATTCAACGCGGCGAGCGGGTGGCGCTCGTAGGCGAATCCGGTTCGGGCAAGAGCGTGACCGCGCTATCCATTTTGCGGTTGTTGAGCGACGCCGAGGTGAGCGGGGCGATCCGCTTTAACGGCGAGGACCTGCTGGCGAAGAGCGAGCGCGAGATGCGCGGCCTGCGCGGGTCAGCCATTGCGATGATCTTCCAGGAGCCGATGACGGCGCTCAACCCGCTCTACACGGTGGGTGAGCAGATCGCCGAAACCATCGTCGTGCATGACGGCGTGCCTGCCAAGGAAGCGCGCAAGCGTGCCGTTGCGCTGCTCGCACGCACGGGCATCACGGAGCCAGGGAAACGCGTCAACAGTTATCCGCATCAACTCTCCGGCGGTCAACGGCAACGCGCAATGATCGCGATGGCGCTCGCCTGCCGGCCGCGTCTGTTGCTCGCCGACGAGCCGACTACGGCGCTCGATGTGACGATCCGCGCGCAGATCGTCGAACTGCTGCTTGAGTTGCAACGCGACGAGGCAGAAAAGCGCGGCATGGCCGTGTTGCTGATTACGCACGACCTGAACCTCGTGCGTCACTTCGCGCAGCGCATCGCGGTGATGGAGCGCGGCGTGCTGGTCGAGAGCGGACCGGTCGAGCAGGTCTTCACGTCGCCGCAGCATCCCTACACGCAACGTCTGCTGCAGAGCCGCCCTGAGCGCATGGTAGTACCGGTGCTGCCGATTTCGCCGGTGCTGCTCGAAGCGCGCGATGTCTCGGTCGAATTCAAAACGAAATTGCCGGGCTTCGCCGGTTGGTTCCGCTCGGGACGCTTCCGCGCGGTCGCCGATGCGAGCGTGTCGGTGCGGCAAGGCGAGACGCTCGGCATCGTCGGCGAATCGGGCTCGGGCAAATCGACGCTCGCGATGGCGCTGCTCGGCTTGCAACGCACCGCACACGGTGAGATCGAGTTTCAGGGCAGGGCGCTGGCGAGCTATCGCGGCCGTGAACAGACCGCTTTGCGCTCGAATATGCAGGTGGTCTTTCAGGATCCGTTCAGCTCGCTTTCTCCGCGCCAGACCATCGAGCGGATCGTCGGCGAGGGGCTCGCGCTGCATCGCCCGCAGCTCGATGCCGAAGCCCGGCGCAATAAGGTGATTTCAGTGCTGCGCGAAGTGGGGCTCGACCGTACGGTGCTGTATCGCTATCCGCACGAATTTTCCGGCGGCCAGCGGCAGCGCATCGCGATCGCCCGGGCCTTGGTGCTCGAACCACGCATTCTGATCCTCGATGAGCCGACCAGCGCGCTCGACGTCTCGATTCAGCAGCAGGTGCTTAAACTGCTGGCCGGGTTGCAACACACGTACAACCTCGGCTTCGTCTTCATCAGTCACGACCTGGCCGTGATCGGCGCGATGGCGCACCGGGTCGTGGTCATGCAAAACGGTTCGATCGTGGAAACCGGAGAGGTGGAGAAGATTTTTGCGACACCGGCCCATCCTTACACCCGAAAGCTTCTGAAAGCCGCCCTCGCGGACTGATTTTCACCAATTGGGTGCGTGTCCCGATTGTATTTTTCTATTTGTTTTGACACACGAATACTTACTAGCTAGTATCGACCAAACTTTTTTCCGTATCCCACTGATTTTTAGGCAAAAACTACCGACCAATGCAGCACCGAAACTTAACCCAGGCTTGCACGCGCGTCGTCGCCGGGATGTTCATTGGCGTACTGATGGCAGCAGCTCCCGGCGCTTTCGCCGACGAAGTAAGCAGTTTTAATCAGAATGCTTCATTTTCGACCCAGGATGGGTCGAATCCCTTGTCCGTCCCCAATTCGCAAAGCCCCAGCACTGCAGCCGATAGCGGCGGCGCCCGGTCGTTCCTGTCTGGCATGGCCGGCAAGGCTGGCGACGTGGTGGTCGGCGCGCTCAATATGATTGGCGTGCGTTACCGCTGGGGCGGTAATACGCCGGACTCGGGCCTCGATT
>JBEKNG010000108.1:0-11139 GCA_049523075.1 Paraburkholderia sp. | reverse complement strand
TTAAATCATCAAGCGACTGTGTTTGCGGCGATTCGAACCTACCCCGAATCCCTGACGCCGAATCTCTGTGGTGCAGCCGGGCGGCTAGCGCGCAATACCTGCTTCACCCTCGAATGCGCACAGTCGTGCGGCTGACTCCCTCGCGATTTACAACTTATCACCAACCGACATGTTGTAAGACAAGATGAGATTGTATAAATATCTCATCGAGTTGCGGCCTAGGACATACCCGTAGGATTAATTTGTCGCGAAGCCTTGGGGGAAAGCGCGGTCTCATGCGTTCCCGGCAAGGTCGATGCGAGCCGCAGCAGCGCTACCCAACGCCCGATATTTGCTTGATAACATTGGAATTCGTGTCCCATGATGTCTTACACGTCGGACCACACCGCGCCGTACCGCATTCAGAACCGTCTGTGGACTTTGGGCGCTCTGCTGGTTTTTGCTGGCTGCCGCCGGCATGGGGAATTGGCATTGCGTTGGCCGTCCATCTGGCGCGCCAGGCGCCGTCTCAAGAGAGGGCCTTGAGTAGTCGTTGATGCCTCGGCGCGATGGTGGTGGCGTCGAACGACGCCACCACCATCCTTCTACTGCATCAGAACTGGTGATTGATACCGATCGTCGCCGCAAACTGGCTGCGGCACGACGCAGCGGACTGCTCGGCGATCGACGCCGTTGCGGCGACAACCTTGCCGCCGTTGATCGTCTGGCCGTTGGCGCGCTGGAACGCTTCCAGCACGTAGATACGGGTACGCTTGGACAGGTTGTAGAGCTCGGTCAGGTTGAACTGCTGATAGCTCGCGGCATCCTGCACACCATTTGCCTGGGTTGCACGCGTGTAGCTATAGCCTGCAGCGAGGTCCCACGAAACCACCGGCCGGTAGTGGAGCACTGCGCCACCGGTGTTGAAGATCTCAGTCGTCGAGAAGCCAGAATTCGGACCCGCGATGTACTGCACGTTCGAATACGACGCCGATACATCCCATTGCGAGTTGAACTGATAGCCGCCCGTCACGGCAAAGCGCTGTTGCGCCGCCGCGTTCTGATAGCCGTTCGTGATGCTCGACTCGCCCTGCTCGCCGGTGCCCGAGTAAGCCGTGGAGCTGGAACTCCACGGGCCGCCGCCTTCCGCCGCGTTGTTAAAGCGCGCGAAGCCTACGCCGATCCCTGCCGCGCCAGCCAGATACTGTGCGCCCACGCTCCACGACGCGCCGGCGTTGGTGCTGCCCGGCACGCCACCGAGTGCATACATACCGCTCAGCTTCAGGCCGCCTAACGACGGCGTCGTGTACATGAGCGAGTTGTTGACGCGGTAGTCCGTATCGAGCGCGTCGAGGTCGCCCGGGTGTGCGCCGTAAGCGCCGGTCAGCCACGGAGTCGGGCCGTACTGCGCGAGCATGTTGTAGTAAGGCGTGTACTGGCGCCCTGCCGTGAACGAACCGTACGTATCGTTGCTCAGGCCTACCCAGGAAGCGCGGCTAAACATCAGACCGGACTTGCTCTCTGCGCCGGTATCGATGTTGAAACCTTCTTCGAGCTGGAAGATCGCCTTCGTACCGCCGCCGAGATCTTCGCTACCCTTGAATCCGAAACGCTCGCCGCCCCAGATCCCTTCGATCATCTTGACCACCGATTTGCCACCCTTGGTCGCCCCTGTGGAAGGCGCCTGGCTGCTCAGATAACCGACCCCGGTATCCAGCACGCCGTACAGGGTCACACTGCTCTGCGCGAAGGCTCCGCCCGTAGCGAGCATAGCCGCCATGCCGGCGACAGCCAGCCGGGCTTCCTTGTGGTAACTCTTTTTCATCAGATCGTCCTTTGTTCTCATTTGAGTTATGACGGCACGTTATGCCGCACGAAATTGCCTGGCCGCCATCGGGCACCCAGTTATCGCTCTCGTCGTCACATATCCACCGACACGCTGGTCGATACGATATGTAGTCCTTATCTTGTGTATCGCCGCCCGGTCTCCAGCGCGCGGCCTGACTACTGCAATCTGTTCGGTCGAATCGTTCTCGACACGATTCCGGCTGTTCGAAACATGGCTTCGAACAGCCGCACCGCTAACCTAGTGAATCTCCGGCTCAGTTGCACCGCCACTATTGGCGGCTCCGCCGGCCCCTTCGCGTTGCAGGAAGTCGAAGTCACAGCCCTTGTTGGCCTGCATCACGTGCACCTGATGCATCGCGCCGTAGCCACGCGTGAAGCGCGGCGCCGGTTCGACCCATGCCGCCTTGCGGCGCGCCAGTTCCTCGTCCGAGACCAGCACGTTCAGCTTGCGTTGCGGCACGTCGAGTTCGATCAGGTCGCCGTCCTGCACCAGCGCGAACGGACCGCCAATGAACGACTCCGGCGCCACGTGCAGCACGCACGCGCCATAGCTCGTGCCGCTCATGCGCGCGTCCGAGATGCGTAGCATGTCGCGCACGCCCTTTTGCAGCAGCTTCTTCGGAATCGGCAACTGGCCCCACTCCGGCATGCCCGGAGCGCCCACCGGACCCGCATGCTGCAGCACGATCACACAGGTCTCGTCGATATCGAGCGCCTCGTCGTCGATGCGCGCCGCCATGTCGTTGTAATCCCTGAACACCACCGCACGACCCGTATGCACGTGCAGCTTCGGGTCCGCTGCGCCCGGCTTGATCACCGCGCCGTCGGGCGCGATATTGCCGCGCAGGACAGCGAGACCATTGTTCGGCAACAACGGCGCCGCGCGACGGCGGATCACGTCGTCGTTGAAGATCTTCGCGCCTTCAAGGTTCTCGCCGATCGTGTGCCCGTTCACCGTCTTCTGCGAGCGGTCGATCAGCTCGCCCAGTTCGGCCAGCATCGCCTGCAGGCCGCCCGCATAGTAGAAATCTTCCATCAGGTACGAGCCGGTCGGGCGGATGTTCGCCAGCACCGGCGTGTGACGCGAGATGTCGTCGTAGCGGTTCAAGGTCAGATCAATGCCCGCACGGCGCGCCAGCGCAATCATGTGGACGATCGCGTTGGTCGAGCCCGAGAGCGCCAGGCACGTCGTCACCGCGTTGTCGATCGAGCCGGCCGTGAGGATGTCCGATGGCTTCAGGTCTTCCCACACCATCTCGACAATACGCATGCCGGTTTTCGCCGACATCTGCGCATGGCGCGAATCGGGCGCCGGGATCGAAGCAAAGCCCGGCAGCGTGAAGCCCAGCGCTTCCGCGGCGCTCGTCATCGTGGAAGCCGTGCCCATCGTCATGCAGTGGCCCGGCGAGCGCGCAATACCTCCTTCCACGCCCTGCCAGTCCTGCTCGGTGATCTTGCCCGCGCGCAGGTCAGCCCAGTACTTCCAGGTGTCCGAGCCCGAGCCCAGCGTCGCGCCGTTCCAGTTGCCGTTCAGCATCGGGCCGGCCGGCAGGAAGATGGTCGGCAGGTCCATCGAGATGGCGCCCATCAGCAGCGCGGGCGTGGTCTTGTCGCAGCCGCCCATCAGCACCACGCCGTCGGCTGGGTACGAGCGCAGCGTTTCCTCCGCTTCCATCGCGAGGAAGTTGCGGTAGAGCATCGTGGTGGGCTTCTGGAACGGCTCGGAGAGCGTCTGCACCGGCAGTTCGATGGGGAAGCCGCCGGCCTGCCAGATGCCCCGTTTGACTTCCTCCACACGCTGCTTGAAATGTGTGTGGCACGGGTTCATCTCGCTCCACGTGTTCAGGATCGCAATCACCGGCTTGCCTGCATACTCCTCGCGGCTGTAGCCCATCTGCGACGTGCGTGAACGGTGGCCGAACGAACGCAGATCATTCACGCCGTACCAGCGGTGGCTGCGCAATTCTTCAGGGGTCTTTCTCTTGGTCACAGCAGTTTCTCCAGCAAATATCTGGCTACAAAGCTCGTTAATCAAACACGCTGACTGTTGTTGGTCGAACCGCTCCACTGCCCCGCGCAATGGCTCTTTCAGATCAACGCTTCTGTTCCTTCACACGTGAGACGATCTGGGTCGGGCTCACGAATTGCAGAGCGATCAACACCCACACCAGCGTGATCGCCATATAGATCATCGCCATCGCGTCGATGGATTGCGGCGCGCGCACGCCGGTTGAAAACACCGCGTAGTACAGCGCGACGACCAGCGTCTGCGTACCCGGGCCGGCCGTAAAGAAGGTCAGTTCGAACATGCCGATCGTGCGCACCAGCACCAGCAAACCCGCCGCAAGCATGCCGGGCACCAGCAGCGGAAGCAGCACATAACGGAAATAGCGAAACGTGTTCGCACCGAAAATGCGCGCGGCGGCTTCGAGATTCGGATCGATCTGCTCGATGAACGGCGTCATCACCAGAATCACAAATGGCAGCGCGGGCACGAGGTTCGCCATGATCACGCCGGGCAGCGTGCCGGCGAGGCCCACCTTGTACATCACGGTGGCCATCGGGATGCCGTAAGTGACCGGCGGCACCATCAGCGGCAAGAGAAACACCAGCACCGCGAAGCGCTTGCCAGGAAACTGCACGCGAGCGAGCGCATAGGCGGCCGGCACACCAAGTAGCACCGATAGAATCACCACCGCGCCGACCACTTCAACGGTGACCCACAGCACGCTCGCCAACTGGAAATCGCTCCATGCCTGCGCATACCAGTGCAACGTGAAGCCTTGCGGCAACAAGGTGCCGAACCAGCGCGTCGCGACCGAATTGACCGCCACCGTCAAAATTAGCAGCAGGACGTTGATGAGAAAAAACACCATCGCGCCCCACACCAGTACTTTCCAGACGCGCTCGGGGAGCGGAGTGTGCTGCTTGACGGCCTTGCCCGGTTGAGTGCCCTGGTTGTGGCCCGCGCTACCCGTGCTGCTGCCATCCCCGTCGTCCGTGGGCGCCTGTTGCCACGGATGCGTGGCGTGATGATCGGTTGTCATCAGCCCTTCCCTCCGCTGACCGGTCCGCTATAGAAGAAGCGGCGCGCACCCAGCATGCCGGCCACCACCAGCAGTTGCACGAAGCCCATCACCATCGCGATGGCCGAGGCGAGCGAGTAGTCGTAGTTTTCGAATGCGGCTTCGGCAGCGGCGATCGACATCACCCGGGTCGGCCCCGCGGGCGCACCGAGCAGCACCGCCGAAGGAAACACCGAGAACGCCTGCACGAACGACAGGCACGCAGCCATTGTGAGACCCGGCACCAGCAGCGGCAGATAGATGCGTCGGAACTGCTGCCATGGACTCGCACCGAGCGTCGCGGCAGCGCTGGCGATTGTTGGGTCAATGCCGGTGACGTACGACAGCGTCAACAGAAACGCAAACGGAAAGCCCGACACGATCAGTGAAATCAGGACACCCCAATAATTATGGGTCAGCCGTACCTCGTCGGTGTACAGATGCAGGCCATGCAAGGACTGCGGAAACCAGCCGTTCGGTCCGAAATACGTGAGCATGCCGTCGGCAATCAGCACCGTGCCGAGCGTGACCGGAATTACCAGCAAGGTGGTGACGAGCTTCTGGTATGGCGAATTGCGGCGCAACGCGAACGCCACAGGAATCGACACGCCTACGTTGATCAACGTCGCTGGCACCGCGAGTTTCAAAGTGACGAGGATAGTCGGCCACATCGACGTATCCGTGAAAAACGCCACGTAGTTCGCCCACATCCCGCCGCCATTCATCGGCTGAAACGACAACACCAGCCCATACGCAAACGGATAGATGAATAGCGCGACGATGAACAGCAGCGCAGGCGCAACCAGCCAGCCCTTAGTGTCGCGCGGGGCGAGCGGCGGCGAGAGTGCGGGAGCGTTCATGCCGCTTCACCGTCATAGACCAGCGTGCGCGCAGGCGGCACGCGCAGCGTGATGCGCTCGCCTTCTACGAAGTCGCCGGCGACGCGGGCCCACAAATCGCCGAACGCCGACTTCACGCGGATCAGCGAATCGCGGCCGCCGTATTCGACAGTCAGCACTTGCGCGTCGAACGCGTTCTCAACCCCGGGCGTGCTGCGTTCCATATCTTCCGGACGCAGCGCCACACTCACTCGTTTGCTGTTGAACCCGTGCATCGGCATGCCGAGGAGACGCACACCGTTGTTGCTCACTGCAACAGCTTCACCCTGCATCCCTTCGAGCGCGAACTCGATCACATTCCGATAGCCCATAAAGCGTGCGACGTGCAGGTTACTCGGCCGGCCATAGATTTCCTTCGGCGTCGCCACTTGCTGTACGACACCCTCTTTCATCACAACGATGCGATCGGCCATCGAAAGCGCTTCGTCCTGATCATGCGTGACATAGATCGTCGCGCGTTCGAGCTGACTATGGATGCGGCGAATCTCCGCGCGCATCTCGATGCGCAACTTCGTATCCAGATTCGACAGCGGTTCGTCCATCAGCACGAGCGGCGGTTCGATGACGATGGCTCGAGCAATCGCGACGCGCTGCTGCTGACCACCCGACAACTGCCCTGGCAACTTGCGTTCATGCCCGACCAGTTGCACGAGCTGCAATGCCTCGCGCGCGCGTCGCACCGCTTCGCTCCGGGCGACGCCGCGCATCTTCAGGCCGAAGCCGACGTTGTCGAGCACGGACATATGCGGAAACAGCGCGTAGTTCTGGAACACCATGCCGAAGCCGCGCCTCTCGGGCGGCAGGACGTCGATCCGCGTGGCGTCGAGCCAGATACCACCGCCCGAGAGCGGTTGCAGACCCGCAATGCAATTGAGCGCCGTGGACTTGCCGCAGCCCGACGGTCCCAGCAAGGCGATGAACTCGCCGCGCTGGATGTCCAGATCGAGGCCCTGCAGCGCGGCTACCGGGTGGCCTTCAGCATTCGTGAAACTGCGGCTCACGGAGTCGAGACGCAACTGCTCAAAATGAGGCTTCATGGCGGTTTCCTGATACTGGCGGCAGCGCTACGTTAAAAACGCGAGCGCCACCGCGCGGATCGTGAGCATACGGTGCCCTGGCGGCAAGCTGAGGACGGCCGACAGCCCGTCCCCGTCCCGACTATTGGGTTTTCTGCGCACCAATCTCACGGTCCCACTTCTGGAACGCAGCCACCATCGCCGCAGCATCCAGCGGCAAGACGTGCGGATGCGCGGCCAACATCTGCGTGTATTCCGGGCGGCCGTACTTCTTCAGTACCTCCTGGCTATGTGCCGGCGCCTGATCGACGGTGACACCCTTGATGGCCGGTCCCGGGTAGAAATAGCCGTCATCATAGGTCAGCGCCTGCTGCGCCGGTTCCAGCATGAAGTTGATCAGCTTGTAGAGCGTGTCGAGCTTCTCTTTTGGCACGCCCTTAGGGATCACCATGTAGTGGGCGTCGTCGACCCACGTCATGTTGTCGAAACCCTGCACGCGGAATTCGGCCGGCACGATGCCAAGTGCACGCGGATTGATGTCCCAGCCGGTCACGGTGACCGTCATGTCGCGGGTGCCCTCGCCCAGCTCCTTCATCACCGCCGACGTACCGCCGGGGTAATACGGCACGCAATCGTTCAACTGCTTGAGGAATGCCCAGGTCTTGTCCCAGCCGTGAACCGGATCGCGTGGGTCCTTGTCGCCGAGCACATACGGCAGGCCCATCAGGAAGGTGCGCCCCGGACCCGAATTCGCCGGCCGCGCATAGATCAGCTTGTTGGGGTGCGCCTTGCACCATTGCAGCAACTGATCGGGGGTCTTCGGCGGATCGCTGACCTTCGCCGGGTTGTATTCGAGCAGCGGTCCGGCCGGCATGTAGGCCACTTCAAGCCCATAACCCTGCGCGAGACCCTGCATCTTGCCCGGACCCGGCGCGTATTTGTCGAGCACGCCCGGGAAGGTGGCCGCCTGATCCGGCAGGAGCTTGATCCACAGGTTCTGCTGGATGCCGGCCGCGAGTGCGTCGGTGCCGGTCAGCACAAGGTCAATATCGGAGCGCCCGGCCGCCTGCATGGCCTTGATCTTGCCCGGCAACTGCGGCGCTGGCGCGTTCGTGTATGTGATGTTTGCGACGAGATTTGGATACTTGGCTTTGAACGCCTCGAAGCCCTTTTGCGTCAACTGGAGATCGCCCGCCACGTCGACAATATTGAGTGTGACCGGATCCGCGTAGGCCGGCGCCGCAAAGGTCGCACTGAAAGCCGTCCCCGCCGCCAACCATAAGCCCGCTAACCTGACCGACAAGCTGCCAGCAAAAGTCATTACGTCTCCTCGCTTCTTGGTATGGAAGTCCGCCGGTCGAATCGCGGTGCAGGCGGTATCTGTCTCTTAATGGAACATAGCGAAGGCCTGGTGTTGATGTCAAGCCAATTCAAGGCCAGGGCGCGAGCGGACGGTTACCTTAAATTGCGCCGAAAGCCTTTTTACACATAGCCTTGGTGGAGATTCTCGGAAAGGGCGGGCCGAGCGCGATGAGAGAATTTTCCGATCACTTGTTAGGCAAGTTGCTGCGTTTAGATCCAGCACTGGAGGCTTTATCGGCGCAGGTTCGCGTCTTGAGCTCCCCTCGCCGCCTCTCGCCGCCCTTAGACACCTCACCCGCCCTTTACGCCCTGCGTGTTCACATATAGCGAATACAAACCATGGCTCGCCGCCATGAACAAACGGTTGCGATGCCGCCCGCCAAAGCAGACGTTCGCGCAACGCTCGGGCAACGCAATGTGGCCGAGCGCCTCGCCCTGCGGGGTGAAAACGCGTACGCCGTCGAGTTCGTCGGTGCCCATGCCCCAACCGCACCAGAGGTTGCCGTGGATATCGACCCGGAAGCCGTCCGGCGTGCCGGGACCCGCGTCTATCAGCACGCGGTTGTTTGAAAGCGCATTGCCGGTGACATCGAACGCACGGATCTTGCGCGGCTCGCTGCGCGATTCGACCACGTACAGCACCGATTCGTCCGGCGAGAAGGCGAGGCCGTTCGGTCCGAGCACGTCGTCGATCACGACCGTCACCTCGCCGGTTTGCCCGTCCACCCGATACACACAGGCCGGCAACTCTGACTCCTGCTGCTCGCCCTCATAGAAGCCGTTGATGCCGAAAGTCGGGTCGCTGAACCATATCGAGCCATCCGACTTCACGATCACGTCGTTAGGCGAATTGAAGCGCTTGCCGCGATAGCTGTCAGCCAGCACGGTGATCGAACCATCGTATTCGGTGCGCGTGACGCGGCGCGTCAGATGTTCGCAACTGACGAGCCGCCCTTCGCGATCGCGCGTGTGGCCGTTGGCGTTGTTCGAAGGCTGGCGAAACGGCGTCACCACACCGCTTTGCTCATCCCAACGCAGGATGCGGTTGTTCGGGATGTCGCTCCACAGCAGATAGCGCCCATCGCCGAACCACACGGGACCTTCCGACCAGCGCGCGCCCTGATACAGGCATTCGACCGAAGCCGACGCCAGCCGCAAGTCCTTGAAACGTGGATCGAGGATGCGGACAGCGGGGTCGGGGTAGCGTCGGTTCGTCTCGGTCATGCCATGTCCTCTGGTTGCCTGCGTGTTGTCAGGAGTACGGGTCTTCAACCCTGCGCGAGTTTACCGTCACGCAGACGCCAGAGCTTCAGCGGGTTGTCGTCGTGCAGCGCCTCGGGCAACAACTCGGCCGGCAGATCCTGATAGCAGACCGGACGCAGGAAGCGCTCGATCGCGGTTGCGCCCACCGACGTGGCGCGTCCATCGGAAGTGGCCGGGAACGGGCCGCCGTGCACCATTGCGTAAGAGACTTCGACGCCGGTCGGAAAACCGTTCGCGAGAATCCGGCCCACCTTGCGCTCGAGCGTTGGCAACAGTTGCCGCGCAAGCGCATAGTCGTCCGCTTCGAGTTGCAAGGTAGCGGTCAGTTGGCCTTCCAGATGCTCGGCCACCTTCAGCATCTCGCCTATGTCGGCGCAGGTGACGATCAGCGAAGTCGGCCCGAAGATTTCGCCCTCAAGCTGCGCCGTGGCAAGGAATTTCGCCGCCGTGGTCTCGAACAACACCGGCAACGCGGCACACGTCGCGTCCGTGGACGTGCCTTGCGCCAGGCTTTGCACGCCGTGGTTCGCTGCGCGTTGCGCGACGCCGTCCTTGTAGGCCGCAGCGATGCCTGCGGTCAGCATCGTCTGCGCGCCTTTGCTGGCGAGTGCCTTGGCTGCCGCCTCGATGAAGCCGCGCGTATGCGGTCCCTCCAGCACCAGTACGAGACCCGGATTCGTACAGAACTGGCCAACGCCGAGCGTGACCGAGTCGACGAAACCGTTCGCCAGCGCCTCAGCGCGCTTGGCCAACGCGCCGGGGAACACAAAGAACGGATTGACGCTGCTCATTTCGGCGAACACGGGAATCGGTTCGCGGCGCTTCGAGGCAATCTCGACCAGCGCAAGGCCACCGCGGCGCGAGCCGGTAAAGCCCACCGACTTGATAGCCGGATGCTTGACCAACGCCTCGCCGATTTCGTTACCCGCGCCGATCACGAGCGAGAAGACGCCTTCAGGCAGACTGCTTTCGGCGACCGCCTTCTGGATCGCCCGGCCCACCAGCTCGGACGTGCCGAGATGCGCCGGATGCGCCTTGACGACCACCGGGCAGCCCGCCGCCAGCGCCGAGGCCGTATCGCCGCCCGCGACTGAAAACGCCAGCGGGAAATTGCTGGCGCCGAACACCGCGACCGGCCCGACCGGAATCTTCTGCAGGCGCAGATCCGAACGCGGCAAAGGCTTGCGTTCCGGCAAGGCGGAGTCGAGCGTGGCGGTCAGCCAGCGGCCTTCGCGAACCAGCGATGCAAACAGCTTGAGCTGGCCGACCGTGCGGCCGCGCTCGCCTTCGAGGCGTGCCTTCGGCAACGCCGATTCGATCTGCGCGCGCTCGATCAGCGCATCGCCGAGTGCGAGGATATTCTCGGCAATCGCTTCAAGAAAACGCGCCCGCGTCTCGAGCGAGACCTGGCGGTAAGGGTCGAAGGCCTGTGCTGCAAGTTGGCAGGCGCGCTCGACGTCCGCTGCGCCGCCCGCGCCGAACGCGGGTTCGATTTCCGTGTTACGCGCCGGGTCGAACGCGCGCAGTGAGCCCTGGGTTCCGCGCACCGCGGAAGCGCCCAGCAACATGTCTCCGGTGATCTTCATCATGTATTCCTTTTAGCCTTTGAACCGTTGGATCTTTAGCGCGCCGCGGAAGCTTGCGCAAACTGCCGTTCAAACGCCAGCAGCGCCTGCGTCGCCTGGTCAATACTCGCGTGATCCTCCT
>JBEKNG010000107.1:0-11140 GCA_049523075.1 Paraburkholderia sp. | reverse complement strand
CTATCTCTGAGCCTGTTGCCACTGCAATAAGCTTGATAGGCGAGGCAGCGGCCTCAGCAACGGCCTCAGTTGCCCTTGGGCGGCTGGACCTGGCCACGGATTTCGCCGCCCGGATTTTTCTTGGTGTGGATGTTGATGTACATATTGCCTGCTTCGAAGATCTGGGCGTCGTCCGCGGACAGCGTGGCTTGACCACTGAGCGGACTCGTCACGTCCATATTCCCTTTCTGCGAAATCCAGACTTTCACGCCAGCGTTTTTACCTGCTGGGGCCGGGCCGTGAAAATGCGCCATGGTCGCGGGACCGGTCAAACCGCTGAAGGTGATGTTCCACGTCACGACGTGCGTGCTGGAATCGTAAGTGAGATTAGCGGTGCCGCTGCCCGGGGTTTGGACGGGCGGCACTTGCTGGTCGCCGGAAAGCGGTACGGTAAAGGCGACGGGGGCCGCTTGAGCCAGTGTCACGGTGCCCGCCAGGGCGAGTCCTGCGAGTAGCACGAGAGCGCGACGCGAAATCGAAACTGTCATCTGATTTTCTCCGTTTTGAGTTTCAGCTTGCTGCCCAGGTGTGAGTGCCCAGGCGTGAGACAAGGATAGGCGCAACCCGGCGGTAACTCCAGGCGGGAAAACGACACGTTCCCAAGGGCTGCGGTGCCGGGCACAGCAGTTGCCACACCGCGGGTTGATCCAGAAGTGCGCCGATAAAGGCACGAACGCTTCATGGTATCAGGAGACGTTTGCGCGTGACGGCAATTGCGCATCTGCCCATAGAGTAGTTAAGGTTCGGCCGTCAAGAGCGCGTGTATCTCGGATCCGACGGCAGCGCCTTCGCACGGCTTGCTCAAATGTCCGGCTGACAAGAACGTGACCGCAGACACCGGTTTGGAATCCCAGGTAATTTTCGATCCGCGAGCAGGCGCCGGCGTGCCCACCCAATCCCTTTGAATCGAAAGGCAGCGCTGTAAATCCCTCTGACGTGGCGTACCCCGCAGCGGCAAGCCCGGCTGGACTCGAACGCAAGTAGTGTGCCGATCAGCAAGGCGCGTGCCGCCGACACTATCAATCTTTTCAAAGCCAACGATAATGGCCAACGCTTGCACTTGCAACCCGGCTCTTCTCGGGTAACGATGCACAGATAGCTTCCGTCCACACGAGCGGTCAGTCGACTTTTGGGGTAGTTAAATGACATCACGAGCACCCGATCTTTCCCGGTTTCCCAAAACGCCATTGCGTGACGGACCGTCACCGATCCTGGCGTTGCCTAGATTGAGTCAGCACTTAGGCGGCGCCGAAATCTACGTCAAGCGTGACGACGTGGATGGCCTGGGGGGAGGGGGCAACAAGCTGCGCAAACTCGAGTTTCTGGTCGGTGAGGCGCAGGCAGCCGGCGCCGACACGATCATCACGGTCGGCGGCCGACAATCAAACCATGCCCGGTTGACGGCAGCGGCGGCTGCGCGTGTTGGAATGAAATGTGAACTGGTGCTCTCGAGGCTGGTTCCCATCGAAGATGACGATTACGTCGAAAATGGCAATGTGGTGCTGGACCGTCTCTTTGGTGCGATCATTCATGACATTCCAGGAAACGTTAGCGCCTTGCAGGTGGCGGAAGAGCGAGCTGCAACGTTACGCCGCGAGGGACGAAAGGTTTATGTGTGTCCGCTGGGTGGATCGAGCCCGGTCGGCTGTCTGGGCTATGTCTCCTGTGCAAATGAGATTTTCGATCAGTCGAGCGAAAGCGGCATCGATTTCGATCATATCGTTGTTGCAAATGGCAGCGGTGGCATGCAGGCGGGGCTTATAGCTGGCGCGATCGCCTCGGGCCTGTCGCCAACAAAAGTAGTGGGCTATGCGGTTTTTGCGCCGCTCGAAAAAGCCCATGCCACCACCTACGAAAAAGTGCAGCAGACACTTGCCTTGATCGACTCCGGTCTCACGGTTTCCGCCGAGGATGTTGTTCTCCATGACGACCAGCTCGGGAACGGCTACGGCTTACCTACTGATTCAATGCGCCGGGCAGTGAATCTTTTGGCTAGCCAGGAAGGCCTTCTGCTGGACCCGGTATATAGCGGCAAGGCATTCGCGGGACTGATCCAGAACGTCGAAAATGGAACGTTCGCTGCGGGACAAAAAGTTCTGTTCATTATGAGTGGAGGTACCCCTTCGTTGTTTGCTTATCGCATCGCGTTTGAGTGATTGTGGCCGATCGCTCCCTGGGGACCGACGGCGGGGGCCGCCTGTCCTCTTCATGGGAACACACCTCGCTCATGGCTTCACGTTCGCTTTATTCCGAAGCGCCGCCTCGCCGGCGTCCGACACCTCGAACCACTTCTTGTCGGGCGCGGCGTTTGCAACATAGCTGTCGTGCCAGTTCCACCACTTGTAGGGCGCCGTCTGAGGATAGCCCTCGGGCGAGTCCTCCCAGACCTCCTGCCGTCCCAGCGGCGTAATGTCGAGGTAATTCCATGTGCTCCCCATCTGCTCGTCGCCGCGGCTGTTGACGAAGTAGGTGCGGAACACGCGGTCGCCGTCACGGTAGAACACATTGGTGCCATGCCACTCGTGGACGCCGAAGTCGGCGTCGAAGCGGTCCACAAGGGTGAACCATGGCATCTCCCAGCCCATCCGCGCCTTCAGCGCCGCGATGTCCGCCTGAGGCGCGCGCGAGACGAAGACGAGGGTGGTATCGCGGGCGTTCAGGTGGGCGAGGTGGGCAACCTGGTCGGCCACCATGGAGCAACCCCGGCAGGCGTGGTCCGGCCAGCCGAATACGCCCGGCTCGAAGAAGGCGCGGTAGACAATCAGCTGACGCCGACCGTCGAACAGGTCGAGCAGGCTCGCCTTGCCCGCGGGCCCCTCGAACGTATACGCCGTCTCGACGGCCATCCACGGCATGTGCCGGCGCTCGGCGGCCAAGGCATCCCGGGCGCGGGTGTGGGCCTTTTCCTTCACGAGCAACTGCTCACGAGCGGCCTCCCACGCCTCTGAAGACACGACCGGTGGTGTCTGCATGGCACTCTGTCCTTCGTTCTGTTCGCTGCTGGATGAGGTAGTCATGGCGTTTGCAATCTCCTGGTTTGGGCGAATTTCCGCGCCGCGTCGCTGAAGCGCGACTCGATTCGCTGCTCATCGCCCGTCGTTGGCCATGAGATAGCTTGGCACCGAAAATCGAACGTGGGGAGTAACAAGTGTGGCGGCATTCCGATGCAATCGCTAATTACAGCTGCGGCGCCAGGGCTCGAAGCCGGTGACCCATCGGGCACTGCATGTACTATGCAATTAGAACCGGGTGGATGTCGCTACATAGGTAACATCATCCACTGTGCAGTTGCAGCCTGGCGCGAACGCGGTCCTGGGAGACGATGGAATGCGCGTACTGATCGTCGATGATCACGAGCTCGGTTGATTCCCGACCTTAGAGTGTTTGAGTAAGCGAACTATGAACCGTAGTGCGAAAGGTGGCCTTGTCTATTCCACCGATGGTGGACGGATGTGCCCCGAGTGCAGGCAGGCGCTCGCGCAATGCGTCTGCAAGACCGTAACCAGGACACTACCGGTAGGTGACGGCGTGGTGCGAGTGACTCGCGAGACCAAGGGCAGGGGAGGAAAAAGTGTGACGATCGTTAAAGGGCTGACGCTCGATCCTCTCGCCTTGGCCTTGCTAGGCAAGCCGTTGCGCACGGCCTGCGGTTCTGGTGGAACGGTCAAGGATGGCGTGATTGAGGTGCAGGGGGACCATTGCGAGCGGGTCATCGAAGTGCTCAAAAAGGCCGGCTACAGCGCGAAGCGGGCTGGGGGCTAATCCTCTCGCTCGCAATGGGAATCGCGTCGATCTGTGTAACAACAGGCACAATACGGGGCGATGGCGCCATACACACGCTGCGTTCGGCACTCGCACCGAATGATGTCGCGTCAACGGAATCCGCTTCTTCGATGCTCTCATGAATCACCATATCCCAGACGCCGTCGCCCTCGCGCGCGCGCCGAACTCGCCGCGCTTCCTGCTGTTCCTGATCTGCCTGTTCGCCTCGGCCGGGCAGCTCGCAATCGACATTTACGTGCCCGCGCTACCCGCAATGGCACGTTTCTTTGCGACCTCGCCGCATGCGATCCAGTCGAGCGTGTCCGGCTACATGGCGGCTTACGCGTTCGGCCAACTCGTCTTCGGGCCCGTAGCCGACGCGTACGGTCGCAAGCGTGTACTGGCTTTCGGCCTCGTAATCTATACGATCGGCTGCTTGCTGTCCCTCGCCGCGCCGAATCTGGAGATGTTCCTCCTTGCGCGCTGTCTGCAGGGCTTCGGCATCGCCACGACCAACCTGCTCGCGAAGGCGATCATCACCGATTCGTTCGCGGGACAGGCGCTGATACATGCGTTCACCTATATGTCGATCACGTGGGGACTCGCGCCGATTATTGCCCCGGTGATCGGCGCCCATCTGCAAACATGGTTTGGCTGGCACGCCTGCCTCGACTTCCTGCTCGTCTATTCGCTTGTGATGTGGGGGCTGCTGTGGCGCTATCGTGAGACGCTGCAGCGGCCGGTGCGCCTCGCACCGCGCACATTGTTGACGAACGCGGGCAAGGTGCTCTCGAGCCCGGTGTTCCAGAGCTGCTTTCTCGCGCAGGGGCTGTGCTATAGCATCCTGCTCGTGTTCAACATCATCGGACCGTTCATGGTGCAGAACACCCTGCACAAGCCGCCGACCTATTTTGGCTACCTCGCGCTCGGCATAGGGATGATGTTCCTCCTGGGCGGCCTGTCGAACCGTTTGCACGGCCCGCGTTTGCCGACCCCAGAGCAGCGGCTGCATATCGGTGCGCGCGTGATGGCGGCAACCTCGATCGCGATGCTGTTGCTTGCGCTGACGGTCGGCCTGCGCGTTTGGACGCTCGCCACACCCGTGCTCGTAATGGGGTTCTGCGCCGGCGCGATGTATCCCACTCTGATGGCCAAGGGCAATTCGCTGTTCCCGCAAATCGCTGGCCTGACGAGCGCGATTCTCGGGTGTGCGCTGCTGCTTGTGTCGTCGGCGATGATGGGGCTCGCCGGCTTCGTGTCAGTGCAGGTCCTGACGCCGCTCGCGGTGTTCTTCGTGATCCTCGCGCTGATTGTCGTCGGGATGGTGACGAAGCTGCTGCGACATCTGGCGCAAGTGCAACCCGAGCCCGTCGTATGCCGCAGCAGCGAGGTGGCGTAAGCGCGTAACCGCGGCGGCGCGCGCCGATCAGGACTTGATGAATGCCAGCAGGTCGGCGTTGATCTGCTCCGCATGCGTAGTCGGCATCCCATGCGGCAATCCCGGATACGATTTAAGCGTCCCGTGCTTCAAGAGCTTGACGGACTTTGCTCCAGTGGTGAGGAAAGGGCATATCTGATCGTCTTCGCCGTGCATCACCAGTACTGGGACATCGATTATCGCCAGATCGTCGTAAAACTCGGTTTCCGAAAGTACCTTGACGCAGTCATATTGGGCCTTGATGCCGCCCATCATGCCCTGCCGCCACCAGTTCTCGCGAATGCCTTCGGACACCGTCGCGCCAGGCCGGTTGAAGCCATAGAATGGCATCGTGATGTCCTTGTAAAACTGCGAACGGTGGTTCGCCGTGCCGTTGCGTATCTGGTCAACAACTGCCTTCGGAACGCCCTCGGGGTTCTTTTCCGATTGAATGAAGAGTGGCGGAATCGCGCTAATGAGTACTGCTTTCGCTACGCGTCCGTTGCCGGTGCCATGCCGGGCGACATAACGTGTCACTTCGCCGCCGCCCGTGGAGTGCCCGATGTGCACCGCATTCTTGAGATCGAGTGCCTTGACGAGCTCGGCGACGTCGGCAGCGTAGGTGTCCATGTCGTTGCCGCGCACAGTCTGGGTGGAGCGCCCGTGGCCACGGCGATCATGAGCGATCACCCGGTACCCACGATCCAGGAAAAACATCAACTGCGCATCCCAATCGTCTGCGGAAAGAGGCCACCCATGATGAAAGACCAGTGGTTCACCCGTACCCCAGTCCTTGTAGAAAATCCGGGTTCCGTCCGCGGTTGTGATGTATGAACTTCCGGTATTCGCTTCCATCTCGTATCCTTTAAGGTCTGTTTTGACGAAGGGATGAATGTTCTGCGAGCGCAGACGCTGCTTCAGAAAGCCGGTCACAGTCTTGATCTGAAAGTCGGGAACGCAACGAGTTAACCGTTTGGAACCTGGGCACACTGGCTCCCCGGCCGCACACGCGCGGCTTCTGTCGAAATCTGGTCTGCCATTGTCAGGGTATGCGGGGTACCCAAACATCACAACGGACGAATGTGACAAAAACCATGGCGAAAACGGCACTCGTTGCGGCCCCTCGAATCGAGGTCGGACTGGCTTGCGATGCGGGCACGTCGAACGCGGGTATCTACGGCCTGACTGACCTGTTCACCTACGCGGGCGAGTTTGCAGCGAAAAGGGAGAATGGCTCCGCGCGGCCAGCTGTGCGCATTACGCATTGGCGCGCGGACGACAGCGCTGCTGAAGTCCGTTGCGCCTACGACAGTTGTCCCGGTTCGCCACACGCGCTCTCGCTGCTGGTGATCCCAGGGAATGTGCGAGCGCCTGAGAAAACCGAAACAGAGAATCCCCTACTGCACTGGCTTCGTGACAAGCACGCCGAAGGCGTCGTCCTCGCTGCCGTATGCGGTGGCGTCTTTCTGCTGGCGAGAACGGGGCTTCTGGCCGGCCGGCAGGCGACAACGCACTGGTCATTCAGTGACCGGTTCGCCGAGCAATTTCCCGACGTGCTCACAGAAACTGACCACATGGTGATTGACTACGGAGACGTCATCACGGCCGGGGGCGTGCTCGCCTGGGCGGACCTTGGACTCAGGCTCACTGAGAGGTTTCTAGGCACGGCGGTTATGCTGGAAACAGCGCGTTTTATGCTCGTTGATCCCCCGGGACGCGAGCAACGCTTCTACAGCGAATTCGATCCGAGGACGAAGCATGGCGATAGAGCGATATTGAGGGCACAGCATTGGCTGGTCACTCAACGTGAGCGTCCGGTCAGCGTGATGGAAAGTGCTCAGCGTGCGGGTCTTGAACCAAGGACGTTTCTGCGCCGTTTTATTGCAGCTACCGGGATGAAGCCGAGCGAGTACCAACAGAGGCTTCGCATCACCCGAGCACGCGAGATGCTGGAGTTTTCGCAGGCTACCATCGAAGAGATTTCCTGGAGTCTGGGCTATGGCGACGTCGGAGGGTTTCGTCGCGTGTTCCGAAAGGTCGTGGGCCTCACGCCTTCCGACTACCGGAGACGTTTCTGCCAGCCGACCCGGCAACGCGCCTCTTCTGTGCCTGATCGTCTCAGTCTGACCTCACAGCGGTCACTCGTGGAAGGGAAGTGACCTGCCGTTCAAGTTCGCGGCTGCCGCCGATCGCCGTTGAATCGGACCCGGGGACGCATCAATAAAATGGTGCCGCATGATATACTGAATACATAATATTGCTATTTTCGGCGGCCGCCATCCGGTGGAAGCATAGGTGCGCACGTTCAACACGAGGCGATGAATGGCGTCAGAACTTCAAACTGAAGCTGTGGCTACCCCTTTGACATTGTCGCTGCAACCGATCGGCGCCAGCGGGAGCTTGCGCGATCAGGCTTATGCGATGCTGCGCCAGGCCATTGCCGACGCGGACATTTACCAGTCGCGCGAAGAGATTCGTCTCGACGAACGCGTGCTGAGCGAGTCGCTCGGCGTGAGCCGTACGCCCGTTCGCGAAGCAATGACGCTGCTCGAGCAGGAAGGCTTTCTGCGCATGGTGCCGCGCCGCGGCATCTATATTGTGCGCAAGAGCAAGCGCGAAATCGTCGAGATGATCCAGATGTGGGCGGCGCTCGAAAGCATGGCCGCACGTCTTGCCACGCTGCACGCCACGGACGAGGAAATCGCTCGGCTGCGGCATATGTTCGACAATTTCCACGACACCACGCCGGCTGAGCACCTTGCTGAGTACTCGGACGCGAACATTGCGTTCCATCAGGCGATTGTCGAGTTGTCGAAGTCACGGATCATCCTCGATACCATCAAGAACATCTTCATCCACGTGCGGGCGATTCGCCAGATGACGATTTCACAGAACGACCGCGCGTCGCGTTCGATCGCCGACCATCTGCGCATCATCGAGGCACTCGAGCAGCGCGATACCGAATTGGCAGAGCGGCTCACGCGCCAGCATTCGCTCGATCTCGCCGCTTTCGTCGAAGCAAATTGCGACTTTCTGGACTGAGCGATTGGCGGTTGCTGGTTGCTGGTTGCCGGGTGAGTTACGCGGAAGGGCCAGTGGTGTCGTAACCACTGGCTTTCTTGCGTGCTTGAGGAGCCGGTGCCCCAGTGCAGAAATCAGACCTCACAGTGCGTAGCCTGATGGAGTGAACTCAAAGAAGTACTGCGTCTTCTTGCGCAGGATGAGCTGGGACAGAAAATCAGCGTCGTACGCCTTGTGAAGATGCGCATGGTACCGCTCGATGTAGGCGGTGATCCGCGCGATTTCATTACTGAATTCATTCAACGCATTGAGCGTGTCACGGTCCCAGCGAAACCGCAACCCAAGGTCGCTGAAGGCAGCGTTGTAAGCACTCAGATGGGCGTCCTCGGGACTGTCCGGAGAAACGCGGGCGGCGTGCGTGCTGGCATTCGATAAAAGAGAGGCGTGATTCATTGACCGGACTCCTATGCAATCAAGATGGATGGTGTACATCCAGCTTAGGGTTGTCGGTGAATACATGATAGTTAAAGATTTATTGGAAATACATAAGCTATCGGTTATGGATCACGAGTGCCGCCACGCCCTCGACTTCTCGAAGATTCTCGACGCTTCTCGAAACTTCTCGAAACTTCTCAAGCGCCGCAGCGTCGCCTTTCTCATCGTCATGGTCGATGTATAAACAAAGGCGAATCCAAACGATAACTAACTTTAATTATTCGTAATTCAACAATGACCCTAGCATGGGTCCGTTTCGAGAAGAAGATTCAGCAGGGTCGGGCGACAACGTGTCCTGCATACAGCACGGCGAACTGACCGGCCGCCCTAAACAGATATCAGAAACGAGGCGCATGGACGATGTCACGCACCAGCAACCGTCCTGCGCCGTCGCCGCTACTCATAGTCCGGCGCGTCTTCGTCGCTGGCCGGGGACGACGGGTGAATAGCGACGCCTGGACTTCGTGATGAACGTCTCGCTGCATCAACTCAAGGTGTTCATCGCCGTTGCGCGTGAGCGCAGCTTTACGCGCGCGGCGCACGAGTTCGACCTGACGCAGTCGGCAGTCAGCCGCTGTGTGCGCGAACTCGAAGAGGCGCTCGACCTGAAACTGTTCGACCGGACTACGCGCCAGGTCGAACTGACGACCGCGGGGGCCAGCCTCGAGCGCCGCATTGCGCGGCTGCTCGACGAAATCGATTTGACCTTGCATGAAGAACGGGTGACCCATGACGCGCACACCGGCGTGGTCGTGGTAGCGAGCAATCCTGTGCTGTCGTCGAGTTGGATCCCGAGCGGCGTTGCGCGTTGTGCCGCGGCGTTCCCGGATCTGATCGTGTCCGTACAGGATCAATCGCAGGCGGCGGTTTTGACGAGCGTTGAACGTGGCGAGGTCGACTTCGGCGTCGTGTCGGACGCGCAAGCGCCGCAAACGGATTCGTTGCATGCGCAAGTAGTTTTCAGCGCGGCGCTGCGCGCAGCCGTACCGTTGGATCATCCGCTGGCAGGCCACGCCGTCTTGCACTGGCGTGCGTTAAGCGATTTGCCGCTCATCATGCTCAATGCGGATGCGGGCAGCCGTGCGGTCGTCGAAGCGGCCTTGCGCGGGCACGGGGTACGTCCGCGTTCGACGCAGGAGCTTGGTCACGTGGCCGCGGTGTTGCGCATGGTCGAACTCGGGTTGGGCGTGGGTGTTTTGCCGGGTGACGCGCACTGGCCTGCCGCTTCTGCATGTCTTGTCGCGCGGTCACTGGTCCCTGAAGTCAACTTGACGACGATGCTGGTGCGGCGCCGTAACCGGTCGCTCAGGCCGAACGCGGCCGCGGCCTGGGCGCAATTCGCGGCAGCGGGTGCGGCCTGGGCCGCTGCGCACACCGTCCGGGAAGCGACCAGAGGAATGGAGGAACGAGACCACGATGCAGCACCGTTGCGTTAAGCCAATTTGCACGATTTCCCAAATTGCGCTTGACTAATATTGTGTGTGGAATATTGTATATCACGGATCACACAACACCCCGCCAAGGAGGAGACACGTCATGGCAGAAGCTGGGACTGACCTGCAGACCAGTGCAGAAGCACAGAAACAAGGGGCAACAACAGAAATGACCGACGGGTTTCACCTGGTCATTGATGCACTGAAACTGAACAACCTGAACACGATTTTCGGCCTGGTGGGCATTCCCATCACCGATCTGGCGCGCCTGGCGCAAGCGGAAGGCATGCGCTTCATCGGCTTTCGTCATGAGCAGCACGCGGGCAACGCAGCGGCGATCGCCGGTTTCATGACCAGGCAGCCGGGGATCTGCCTGACCGTGTCCGCGCCGGGCTTCCTGAACGGTCTGACGGCGCTCGCAAACGCCACCACCAACTGCTTTCCGATGATCCTGATCAGCGGCTCAAGCGAGCGAGAGATCGTCGATCTTCAGCAGGGCGACTACGAGGAAATGGATCAGTTGAATGCGGCCAGGCCCTATGCCAAAGCGGCCTACCGCGTATTGCACGCCGAGGATATCGGCATTGGCGTGGCGCGCGCGATCCGCGCGGCGGTATCGGGCCGTCCTGGTGGCGTATATCTGGATTTGCCCGCCAAACTGCTCGCCCAGACGATTGACGCGGTGAAGGCGCAGCAATCGCTGGTGAAAGTAATCGACCCGGCGCCGCGCCAGATTCCAGCGCCCGACTCGGTCAAGCGTGCGCTCGACGTGCTGAAGGGCGCCAAACGCCCGCTCATCCTGCTTGGCAAAGGCGCTGCATACGCCCAGGCCGATGCGGAGATTCGCGCGTTCGTGGAACAGAGCGGCGTTCCCTACCTGCCGATGTCCATGGCCAAGGGACTGCTGCCTGACACACATGCGCAATCGGCATCGGCAGCGCGTTCATTCGTGCTGCAGGAGGCGGATGTCGTC
>JBEKNG010000106.1:0-11168 GCA_049523075.1 Paraburkholderia sp. | reverse complement strand
TGCAATCGCTCGATGACTGCTGGTGTTCTTCACCGCCGGATCGAGCTCGGCAGCGGTTGCGTTCAGTTCCGGCAGGAAGAAGTGCGGGTCGTAGCCGAAGCCTTGTGCGCCGCGTGGCACGTCGATGATCTGCCCGGGCCAGCGGCCTTCGGCGATCAACGGCTCGGGGTCCTCAGCATGACGCACGAGGACGAGTGCGCAGAAATAGTAGGCGCGTCGGTCGGCCTCACCCTGCAGTTGCTCGACCAGACGCGCGTTGTTCGCCGCGTCGCTCTTCGGGCCGCCGGCCAGTTGCGCGTAGCGAGCCGAATACAGGCCCGGCGCGCCACGCAGTGCCCGCACGCAGAGTCCGGAATCGTCAGCGAGTGCGGGCAATCCCGTGAGTTTTGCCGCGTGACGGGCCTTCGTTAGCGCGTTTTCGACGAAGGTGGGATACGGCTCTTCCGCCTCCGGCACGTTGAGCGTGCCTTGCGGAATCAATTCAATGCCGGCCGCGCCAAGCAGCGCCGCAAACTCCCGCAGCTTGCCCGCGTTGTTCGAGGCGAGCACTACTTTGCCGAGCCCGAGCGACGCATGCGCCGCGTTCGAGTCACGCGAAGCCGCGCCGCCGGCGCTTTGACGATCATTCACCCTTCAACTCCAGCGCTTGCTTCTGTTTCGCAACCAGCGTGCTGATGCCGTCGCGTGCGAGATCAAGCAGCGTATTCATTTCGTCGCGCGAGAACGGCGTCCCTTCGGCTGTTCCCTGAACTTCGACGAAGCCGCCTGCGCCGGTCATCACCACGTTCATGTCGGTGTCGCACTGCGAGTCTTCGTCGTAGTCGAGATCCAGCACCGGCAGGCCGTTGTAGACGCCCACCGAAATCGCCGCTACAAAGTCCGTAATCGGTGAGCTTTCGATCCGGCCGCTGGCGAGCAGTTTTGTCACTGCATCGTGCGCGGCGACAAATGCGCCGGTGATGCTGGCCGTGCGCGTGCCGCCGTCGGCCTGGATCACGTCGCAATCGATATTCATCGTACGTTGGCCGAGCTTCTCGAGATCGAACACCGAACGCAGTGCACGGCCGATCAGCCGCTGGATTTCCTGGGTGCGGCCGGTCTGTTTGCCACGAGCGGCTTCGCGGTCGTTACGGGTGTTGGTGGCGCGCGGAAGCATGCCGTATTCGGCCGTCAGCCAGCCCTGGCCGCGATCGCGCAGGAAGCCCGGCACGGTCTCGGCAACGCTCGCCGTGCAGATCACCTTGGTGTCGCCGAATTCGACCAGCACCGAACCCTCCGCATGCTTCGTATAGTGACGCGTGATACGCACATCGCGCAGCTGGTCGGCGCGGCGGCCGCTGGGGCGGCTTTTGGAAAAAGTGGTGGTGTCGTTCATCGTTGGAGATCGGTGTGGAGAGATGGCGGGAGGAAACCGCGATTTTACCGCCGATCCGTCTGACCGGCTCCCCGCAGGCCCCGGAAGTCTCCGTGGGACGGCCCCTCCGCCAAAAATGGGATAATGCCGGTTGCCCGCCCCGCGTCTCGTACACGCCGGGCGATTCGACTCTTCCGGCCAGCCCCTCAACGGCATGGCCCCATCGCGAGACAAATGATGATCTACAGCATGACTGGCTATGCGAGCGCCACGCGCGAACTCGTAGCGGCCTCAAGCAACGGCGGCGTGAGCGTATCGGTCGAACTGCGCACGGTGAACTCGCGCTTCCTCGATCTGAACTTCCGGATGCCCGAAGACGTGCGGGTCTGCGAGCCGACCCTGCGCGAAATGCTGATGAACAAACTCTCGCGCGGCAAGGTGGATATTCGTATCAATCTGCAGCGCAGCGAACAGTCGGCGAACGCCGGCGCGATCAATCATGACGCTCTGAGCCAGCTTGCGCTGCTGGAACGCGCGGTGGTCAACGCGTTTCCGGAGGCGGGTCGCCTGCGGACCGGCGAAATCCTGCGCTGGCCGGGTGTGCTGGCTGAAAGCGGCGTGGCTGCTGAGACGCTGCGTGATGCGGTGCTCGCGTGCGGCAAGCAGGCGATTACCGATCTGATCGACGTGCGCGGCCGCGAGGGCGCCCAACTGGCGACGATGCTGCTTGCCAACGTCACGGAGATGGAAGCGATCGTCGCGAAGATCACACCGCTGGTACCGGAGCTGATCACCAGGCATCAGCAGAAGATCGTCGAGCGGCTGCAGGAAGCGCTGGGTATTGCCGTGCCGGATACGGTGACGACCAGCATTTCGCGCGAGGAAATCGCCGAGCGTATCCGTCAGGAAGTGACGATGTACGGCATCCGCATTGATATCACGGAAGAGCTGTCGCGCCTGACCGCGCATCTGAACGAAACGCGTCACGTGATCGAGAAGGGTGGCAAGGTGGGCAAGCGCCTCGACTTCATGATGCAGGAGCTCAATCGCGAAGCGAACACGCTTGGCTCGAAGGCCGCGGCGAAGGAACTGGCGGACTCGTCGATGACCCTGAAGCTGCTCATCGAACAGATGCGCGAGCAGGTACAAAATCTGGAGTAATTCTCGAGCCACTCTCGGACAACGATCGCAATGACCGACCACACACGCGAAAGCAGCGCACCGCGCAACCCTTACGCCGGTGCTTATCCCGGCAATCTGTTCATGGTGGTCGCGCCTTCGGGCGCGGGCAAATCGACGCTCGTCAACGCGCTGCTCGCGCGTGACGAAGCGATCCGCCTTTCGATCTCCTACACGACGCGTCCACCGCGTCCGAAGGAAAAGGACGGCGAGCATTACCACTTCACGACGGTCGACGACTTTCTCAAGCGTCACGCAGAGGGCGAGTTCCTCGAAAGCGCGGAGGTGCATGGCAACTACTATGCGACCTCGCGTCTGTGGATCGAAGAGCAGATGAAAAGCGGGCATGATGTGCTGCTCGAAATCGACTGGCAGGGCGCGCAACAGGTGAAAAAGCAGTTTCGCAATGCCGTCGAAATCTTCATTCTGCCGCCCTCGCTCGAAGCGCTCGAAGAGCGTTTGAGAAAGCGCGGCCAGGATGAGCCGAACGTGATCACGCGGCGCCTGCTGGCGGCCGGTAGCGAGATCGCGCACTCGGCTGAAGCGGAGTACGTGGTGATCAACGAGAACTTCGACCGCGCACTGGCGGAGCTGCAGTGTCTCGTTGCCTCGACGCGCTTGCGCTTCGCCTCGCAATACGCACGCCACACGGACCTTTTTGTGCAGCTTGGCATCCACCTCCCGCACGCGTGATCGCGGCGAGGTATCGAGCACATAAGGTAGAATAAGCGACATACTGAGAAGGAATCCAACATGGCCCGCATTACCGTCGAAGACTGTCTGAAAATGATCCCGAATCGTTTCGAACTGGCACTTGCCGCAACTTATCGCGCACGCCAGCTCGCACAAGGGCACACGCCGAAGATCGAAAGCCGCGACAAGCCCACCGTTGTCGCGCTGCGTGAAATCGCGGCAGGCCAGGTTGGCGTCGAAATGCTGAAGAAGGTACCGGTCTAAGGTACGCTTCATCCGCTTTCGATTGCCATGTAATTCAACACACGCGTGCAGACCGGCGTCCAACCTGATACGGAGGCGAATATGAGCACCAATCCCTCGCCCCCCGTCACGGAAGTGGAGCACGAAGCCCAGGAAGGCGACTCACCGGCTTCTGCACGCAAGTATATCGACGCGGTCCTCGAACAGTCGTTTCGCCATCTGTTCGGGCCGACCGCCACGCCGGAGCAGCCGCGCCGGCACGACGTCGTTTCGATCGCCAAGCTGACGTCCGCTTTGTCCGGCTATCTGTCGCCGGAAGAGATCAAGGACGTCAAGGCAGCGTTCCACTTCAGCGACGAGGCCCACCTCGGTCAGTATCGCCAGAGCGGCGAGCCCTACATTACGCACCCGGTTGCTGTCGCGGAGACCTGCGCCAGCTGGAAGCTCGACGCCCAGTCGATCATGGCGGCGTTGCTGCATGACGTAATGGAAGACCAAGGGGTGACCAAGGCCGAACTCGCCGAGCGCTTCGGGGCGAAGGTCGCTGAACTGGTCGACGGCTTGTCGAAGCTGGACAAGATGGAGTTTCGCAATCGCGAGGAAGCGCAGGCGGAGAATTTCCGCAAGATGCTGCTCGCGATGGCGCGCGACGTGCGCGTGATTCTCGTCAAGCTGGCCGACCGGCTGCACAACATGCGCACCCTCGGCGCGGTGCCGCCGGAAAAACGCCGCCGGGTAGCGCGTGAAACGCTGGATATCTACGCGCCAATCGCCCACCGGCTGGGTCTGAACAATACCTACCGCGAGCTGCAGGACCTGAGCTTCGCGAACTTCAACCCGCATCGGTATGCCACGCTCGAAAAAGCCGTCAAGGCGGCGCGCGGCAACCGGCGGGAAGTGGTCGGCAAGATTCTGGAGTCGGTGCAGCGCGCCATTTCGGACGCGAAGCTCGACGCCGAAGTCACCGGCCGCGAAAAAACCATCTTCAGCATCTACAAGAAGATGCGCGACAAGCAGTTGTCGTTCTCGCAGGTGCTCGACGTGTATGGGTTCCGCGTGGTCGTCGACAGCGCGCTGGAGTGCTACACCTGCATCGGCGCGCTGCATGCGCTCTATAAGCCGGTGCCGGGCAAGTTCAAGGACTACATCGCGATCCCGAAGGTGAACGGCTACCAGTCGCTGCACACCACGCTGGTGGGTCCGTTTGGCGCGCCCATCGAGTTTCAGGTACGCACGCGCAAGATGCACGAGATCGCCGAAGCGGGCGTCGCGGCGCATTGGCTGTACAAGAACGGCGGCGCCGACCTGAACGACGTGCAAAAGCGCGCGCATCAGTGGCTCAAGTCGCTGCTCGATATTCAGAGCGAAGCGGGCGACTCGAGCGAATTCCTCGAGCATGTGAAGATCGATCTGTTCCCGGATGCGGTCTATGTGTTTACGCCGAAGTCGAAAATCATGGCGCTGCCGCGCGGCGCGACCGCACTCGATTTCGCGTATTCGATCCACAGCGACCTGGGCAACCAGTGCGTCGCGGTGAAGATCAACAATGAATTGCTGCCGTTGCGTACCGAACTGAAGAGCGGCGATATCGTCGAAGTGATCACGGCGCCGTATTCGAAGCCGAATCCGGCCTGGCTCGGTTTTGTGCGAAGCGGGAAGGCGCGTTCGGCCATCCGTCACTATCTGAAGACGATGCGTCTAACGGAGTCGGTGCAGTTGGGCGAACGGCTGGTCGATCAGGCACTGAAGGGTTACGACCTCGCGCTGTCGGATGTCACGCCGGAAGCTTGGGAAAAGCTGGTCCAGTGGACCGGCAACAAGAGTCGTCAGGAAATTTTCGCGGATATCGGCCTCGGCCGGCGCGTGGCGGCGGTGATGGCCAAGCGTATTGAGGTGCTGATGAATGGCCACGATGCCGACGACGACGGCTCGCGCTCCGAATCCGGTCACGCGTCGCATGCGCCGCCGGTGGTGATCACTGGTACGGAAGGCATGTCCGTCCAGCTATCGGCCTGCTGCCGGCCGATTCCGGGCGACGACATCATGGGCTATATCGGCATCGGCCTCGGCATGGCCATCCATACCACCGACTGCCGCGTGGCCCAACGTATCCACAAGCGCGATCCAGGCCGCTGGATCGACGTGGCGTGGGCACCGCAGCCGGGGCGTCTGTTCGACGTGGCGGTGAAGGTGCTCGTGAAGAATACCAAGGGCGTATTCGCCCGCGTGGCAGCGGATATCACCTCCGCTGACGCGAACATCGTCCACATCGCGATGGACGAAGACCTGTCGCAGGAATCCACCGTCTTGCGCTTCGTGATTCAGGTCAGCGACCGGGTGCATCTCGCCAACGTGATGCGCCGCGTCCGGACGAATCCGGACGTGATGCGCATTGCGCGCGAACGGCCGAGCGAAGAAGGGCATCACCGCCATGATGGCGGGATGCGCATCGATCGCGAACGGGCCGATTACTGACGGGCTCGCGCTCCGCAACACTCAAGCCTGAACACTCTCGCCGGATTCGAGTCTCACCCTGTTCCTGAGGGGAATGCGATGAACGTAGCTGACTTGACCGGCATGGCACTCGACTATTGGGTGGCCCGTAGCCTGCACGACTTCGTGCGCGAAATTCACTTTACCGACAGCGGAGAGACCGTCTCGATTCGAGGCGAGGATCACGGACGTCCATGGGATGGGCGCTTCACGCCATCGACGTCATGGGAGGCTGCTGCGCTCGTGCTGGAGCGCGCCCGGCGGCTGGAGGTACGCGAGCACGTGAAGCGTCAGCAGGCGCACTGCATCGCAGACTTCGAAGGGGGCCAGCGGACGGCGGAGGGGCGTGGCGACACGCTGCGTATAGCGTTGCTGCGCGCCTTTGTGGCCGGCCATTTCGGCGATACCGTGGATAACGTCCTGCAGCAGTCTCAGGCGCTCTCCGGCTTGAGAGCGGAGCCTATCAGCGAAGAGACCCGGGACCTTGCTGTGGAAGACCTCCCGAAGCCCGATGGGCAGATCGGCGACATTCAGTCGGCGCCCCGGTGAGCGGCACGTCTTTCCAGACCTGAAAGGGTGCCAATGGATCATCGGCCATGTACGGCGTCGACGCGTCGGACGCAATCGCAATGCGTCGAACCAAAAACAAAGGGCCTTCCATGTGGAAGGCCCTTTATAGGTGGTGCGGCTGGCAGGATTCGAACCCACGACCCCTTGGTTCGTAGCCAAGTACTCTATCCAACTGAGCTACAGCCGCACGCTAAAGCGGGTACAACGCGGGTTTAGCAATAAACCCGAGTGAAACGAAAGGGCCTCCCCGGAGGGAGGCCCTCGAAATAAGTGGTGCGGCTGGCAGGATTCGAACCCACGACCCCTTGGTTCGTAGCCAAGTACTCTATCCAACTGAGCTACAGCCGCACGCAGAAACGAGATTATAGCAAAGCTTCAAAAAAAGGGAAGTCGCAAACTGCGATTTGTCTCATTGTCCCGATCGTGTAACCTTGATAGGCAGGGTTTGCTGCAGTCTACGGAAGATCATGAATAAGGCCTTTGTCAAAGAGTCGAGTGAAGAAAATGACGACGACCTCGACGTCGCTCAACCTGCGATCCCCGCCGGTGCCAAGAACTACATTACGCCCGCCGGCTATCGCCGGCTGCGCGATGAACTGCTGCATCTGCTCGACGAGGAGCGTCCGGAGGTCGTGAAGCTGGTGTCATGGGCGGCTTCGAACGGCGATCGTTCGGAAAACGGCGATTACATCTACGGGAAACGGCGTCTGCGTGAAATAGACCGACGCATCCGCTTTCTGACCAAACGCCTCGATCTGGCGGAGGTTGTCGACAGCAGCAAGCAGGAAAACGTCGATCAGGTGTTTTTCGGCGCTGCCGTCGACTATGCGACGCAGGACGGCGAGATGCACACCGTAACGATAGTCGGCGTCGACGAGGTGGACCTGGATCATGGCCGGGTGAGCTGGATCTCGCCCGTTGCGCGCGCGCTGGTGAAGGCCAGGATCGGCGATCGGGTCACGCTGCATACGCCGGCGGGGCCCGAACCGATCGATGTGATCGATGTCCGGTATCCGCCGCCTGATACGGGCGGCTGATTGGCCATTTGGCGATCATAAGGCGGCCCCGGCACGTTCGCTGCCCGGCCATAGAGGTGATACCCTCCTTGATAGCGAAAAAAAGGCGCCGCAAGCGGCGCCTTTTAATGCTGCTACAACCAGATGCTTTTAGAAGCGGGTACGCAGACCTGCGGTCACAGCAACCTGGTTGTTGTTGCCCGACGCTGTCAGACCATTGATGTCTGCGTTCAGGCCGGAGCCGTCCTGGATCACGTGCTGGTATTCGCCTTGCAGGTACACATCCGTACGCTTCGACAAGGCATACGAAGTTTGCAGGTTAACCTGATTCCACTTCGGATTGTTGCCGTCGATGCTCGATTGCGTGAATGTATAACCACCAGCAACGCTCAGTGCCGGCGTGATCTGGTAACGGCCGTTCACTTCGAAGTTCTGGAAGTGGCCGCTGGTTGCACCCAGCGGAACGACAGCCGACGTGCCTGCCGAGCTTGCGGCGATGCCTGCGAAGTCGTTCAGGTTGGTTTGCGTGTACAGGAAGCCTGCCGTTGCCGGACCGAACGTGTAGTTCAGGCCTGCACCGAACGTGCGTTGACGGCCGGCCAGCAACGTGTTGTCGCCGTCGACTGCGCCGGCGGTGTTCGTGATCCCGCCGAGTGCACCGATGTTGTTGTTCAGTTGCAGGTACGCAGCTGCAATATTCAGGCCGCCGTAGTTATACGACGCGCCAGCACTGTAGGCACGATTGTTCGAGAACTCGCCAGCCTGGTTGGAGAAGCCATACAGGCCGCCGAACTTGAAGCCGCCGTAGTTTACGCTTTGGTACTTGATCGAGTTGTCAACACGGAACGAGTTGTCCATGTTGTCGTTGTCGAACGGGTGGGCCGTAAACGTGCCGCCGTATTGCGTGCCGGTGAGTGCCAACGGGCCGAGGTAGTCGACAGCGCTGTCGTATTGGCGGCCGAGGGTGACGGAGCCGGCCTGGTCACTCGACAGTCCGACGAATGACTGACGGCCGAACAGACGGCCTTCCTGACGGAGAGTGCCGCTCATGACGTTGAAGCCGTTTTCCAACGTGAAGATTGCCTTCAGGCCGCCGCCGAGGTCTTCAGAGCCGCGCAGGCCCCAACGGCTCGTGCTAATCGCGCCGTCCGTTGCTTGCCAGTTCGAGTGACCGGCTTGGTTGTTCGTGTAGGTGATGCCTGCATCGATCAAGCCGTACAGCGTGACGCTGCTTTGGGCATGCGCTGCAGTAGCAAATACGCCCGTCAGGGCCGCGACCATGAGTGTCTTTTTCATCTTTGTAACTCCGAGAACAGGATGGGCTTTGGAAACCCAGGCTTCAAGGAAACGTCACGCTTACGCTGCGAGAGGCGATGTGATCTGCGTGAGAGCGCGCGGTACGTCAAGCGCGCTTGTTTCCGGACAGGCAGAGTGTAAGGAGCCGGTCATGTTGCCGGCATTCCGATTTTAGCAATAACGTATTACGCGAAGCGCAATTATTGGCGCTGCCGGCCAGAGCCTTGCTGGAGAGGGTTGTACGGGGGTAGGAGGGGGCGGCCGGCGTGGTGTCAACCTCAGCGCGTTGCTCAATTGCTACACCAAATGATGTAAAAAAACAACGCGAAAAGAATGAAAAACGCAGTTTGTTGTGGTCGATGCAATAGATGATTGCCGGTTGCGCCGCCAATCATCAGATGCTTCGGCTGTATACTAAGATTTCTGCTTTGCGAAGCAGACTTTTTCGTTGACGAAAAAGATCTCCAAACCTTTGTCGGCGCGACTTCCCAGTCGCGCTTTTTTTGCCCGCGATTTCCTTGTGTTCTTTCTAGCGAATCTCGGCGGCCAGTCCTGCCGCAGTAAAATCGGTACCGGTTATCGCGCTCCAATCTTCCATTACATAGTGGCGTGCGTCCATCGGGGAAGACAGCAGGTTTTGCCAGTGATCTCCGTGCCACATAGGATCAAAGTCGAAAGCTGAACTGGGGGCTGTTGCCTGCGATGTCGCGTCTGTGGGTGCCTTGTGGAGCGAGCGGCCAAGCCAGGCGGCGAGGCGACGGCATTCATTCAGTAACATGGCGATCTCCCGATACAACCTGAGCATACCCATCATGATCGGGGCCAATTACGGTAACAACCCGGACAAACACTTACGAATGTCATGATTTGTTACAGATTGTGGAAAATCGTCCCTTGAATATGCGAAATAGCAATTTATCGGGTAAAAACGACGCATTATTTATTAGATTGTTACTTAACAGCGCCCGGATATCGGGCCAGTTCGGATGTCATTCGTTAGGGTTTAAGCTGATAAGCGCCGGTCAAAAATTCTCTTGACGACCGATCTTTCTTCCCCGTATAACGGCAATGCTGAATTTTCGATTAGCAGACGTGATGATGTATCGTCGCCACGTACCTCTCTCGGGCGTATCGTAATCGGCGTCAGGGCATTGCCCGTTTTAATCATTAATCTCGAGGAAAACTGGAATATGGAAACCGGTATCGTAAAATGGTTCAACGATGCTAAGGGCTTTGGCTTCATCACATCGGACTCCGGCGGTGACGACCTGTTTGCTCACTTCTCGGAAATTCGCAGCGAAGGTTTCAAGTCGCTCAAGGAAAACCAGCGCGTTTCCTTCGAGGTGAAGACGGGTCCGAAGGGCAAGCAGGCGGCGAACATTCAGCCCCTGTAAGTCGTACGGGCCATGCTGCCGCAAGCACTACATCGCGGAACGAAGAAAGAGCCCTCGCATTGGCGAGGGCTCTTTTTATGGGCGCGGGCATTCTCTTCTGTGATTTTCTGAACCGTGTGCCGGCGACTCGCAGTCCTGGTGCGCCGGAATCTGTCTAAAAGTGTCTAGAAGTCCGCTGTGTCGTTCATATGGGATGCCGTAACTTATTTGGCCTTGTGCCACGACGATTTACCCAGAGATTCCCAGTATAAAAATCACCGACTTTCCAACATCCAGGACATAAAAACATAATCTCGTCCGAGCGCCTGCGATCCTCAACAACAAAACATGCAATGGCGGCGGACTGATCGTACTGGCGTTAAGAGACCATGCAGCCTGCATGCGTGGGCGCCAACTGGTGCATACTTGCCGCAAGCTACGCACTCAAATCTATCCTTCCCCATGTCTGAACAGTTTTTGCAGAACCCCGCGATCGATATGCCGATCGCGTTTGTCGATCTCGAGACCACAGGTGGTTCGACCGGCGAGCATCGCATAACGGAGGTCGGCGTCGTCGAAGTGGGGCCGGAGGGTGTCTCTCGCTGGACCACGCTAGTCGACCCGCAGCAACCCATTCCGCCGTTTATCCAGCAATTGACCGGCATTACCGATGCGATGGTGCGCGGGGCTCCTACCTTCGATGCGGTCGCGCCTGCCTTGTTCGAGCGCCTGAACGGCAAGCTGTTTATTGCACATAACGCAAGTTTCGACCGTGGCTTCTTGCGCAGTGAGTTCCGGCGTGCGGGGCTAGTCTTCAATCCGGATGTGCTGTGCACGGTGCGTCTGTCGCGCGCGCTCTTTCCGGCGGAAATGCGCCATGGACTCGACGCGCTGGTCGAGCGTCACGCACTGGTGCCGTTCGACCGGCACCGTGCATTGGCCGACGCCGAT
>JBEKNG010000105.1:0-11272 GCA_049523075.1 Paraburkholderia sp. | reverse complement strand
AGAGCGGCTCGCAAATGTCGGGTGGCGCGTGGAGCGTGTCAGCAACCAGCTGGTTCAAATCCACAGCCGACAGCGGCGCGAGTTTGAGGTCCGTCACTGCCGCACTGTGGCGGATCGTCCCGAGGGTGGTCATGAGCGGATGAGATGCGTCCAGTTCGTTATCGCGGTACGCGCCGATCAGCAGCAGATAGCGCGTGTCCGGGTGCGTGAGCAGGTCCTCGATGAGCGTCAGGCTGGCTGCATCGATCCACTGCAGGTCGTCGAGGAAGAGGACCAGCGGGTGTGCCTCGCTCGCGAACGCCGTGACAAATTGCCGGAGCGCCATCCGGAACCGGTTTTGCGCCTCGATCGGCGGCAGCGCCGGAACACGCGGCTGGGGGCCGATGATGATCTCGACCTGCGGCAGCACATCGACGATGAGCTGGCCATTCACCCCGACCGCGGCCTGGATCCGTTGCCGCCAGCCGGCGATGCGCGCTTCGCTTTCGGCGAGCAGTTGCCGCACCAGTTCGTGAAACGCCTGCGTGAGTGTGGCATACGGAATATCGTGCTGATACTGATCGAACTTGCCCGAAATGAAATAGCCTTGCTTCGCGACAATCGGCTTGCGCAAGGCATCGACTAACGTTGATTTGCCGATGCCGGAGTACCCGGAAACGGTCGCCAGGGCCGCCTGACCGCTGGCCACCATGTGTTCGAAGGCGGCGAGGAGCAGGCCTGCTTCGTGGTCGCGGCCGTACAGTTTGTGCGAAATCTGGAAGTGCGTCGGGCTATCTTCCATGCCGGGCGGGAACGGCTCGATCCGGCCTGCCTGCCATTGCGCGAGACATCGGTCGAGATCGGCCTGCAGCCCGTGCGCACTCTGGTAGCGGTCTTCTGGCAGTTTGGACAGCAGCTTCATCACGATATCCGACACCGCCTGCGGCAGCTCGGACACGATTTCGCCCGGTAGAGTCGGCAGGCGGGCGATATGGCAATGCGCCCATTCCAGCGGATCGTCCGCCTGGAACGGCAATTGACCGGTCAACATGCGATAGAGCAACACGCCGATCGAATAGCAATCGGTCCGGTAATCCACCGGACGATTCATGCGGCCCGTTTGCTCCGGAGACACATACGCCCAGTCCCCCACGGGGACGGCAACGTCCTCCGGCAAGACCGTGCTGGGTCCCTGGGCCGTTGCCATACTGAAATCCACCAGCAGAACCTCGTCAGCGTCAGGGTTGAACAGGATATTGGCGGGCCGGATATCGCGATGAATGACCTGCGCGGCATCGATACCGGCCAACGTATCCGCCAGTTGGCGGCCGATGCGCAGGCAAACAGCCAGATTCAGGCGCAGGTCGCCTCCCAGGACGACTTCGAGCGACGCGCCCGCGAAGTCTTTCAGGATCAGCGCGAAAGCGCCGCGCTCATCGATCAGTGCGAGCGGTTTGGCAATGCCTGTGACATCTAACGATTGCAGCAGCAGGTACTCACGTTTCAGAAGGGCGGATTGGGCCGCGTCGGCGTTTTCGGTTGGGAACTTCAATAGCACCGGCATCCCATCCGTCAATCGGCGGCCACGGTAGAGGTCCGATCCCGCTGTTGCGCAGATCCGCTCAAAGGTCTGACAGTTCGCGATGAGCACGCTCCCTCCTATTGCGCTGCGACCAGCCTGACTCTGGCGCGCGTAGGATTTTCCGCGATTGGAACCGGCAGAGGGTCCGACGGGCGAGGGACTGGTCACCACCCTGTGGTCCAAGCGACCGATAACTAGTCTACCCGGACCGCTCCCTCAGGCATACCGCACGTGGCAGCGTACGCACGACCCGATTCGCCGGATCTCGCCATCATCCCCGGTCCGCGTGTGAACATGCCAATCCCCATAGCGGTACAGCTCTGGCCGCATTGGTCCGCTCCATGGCTTCCTCCCTTCAGTCTTTCCGACACTTCCCGCACACTTCATGGAAGGGTGTCAACCAGACGCCTGGCCAGCCGCGCGAGGCGTATCCTGCGATAGGGTGAAGCTGGACGCGACAATCGGTCTTGCCCATGATGACTGGCGACTCGCAGCATCGACCGGCGGTGGCGCTGGAGGTGCAGGAACTGGGCGTGCGCTTTGGGCCGTGCGGGCCATCGACAATGTGTCGTTGATGGTGCGCACGGGCGAATGTCATGTGCTGCTTGGAACGAACGGGGCAGGCAAAACCACCCTGTTCAATGCAATTTCCGGCTACCTGCGCGCCACCTCGGAATGATTCGTCTGTTCGGCGAGGATATTACCCGCCTGCCGTCCTGGCAACGGGCGCGCGGCGCGGAGTGGCGCGCACCTACCAGAGTTCCCTGCTGTTTGGCGGACCTGCCGCCCAGGAGAATCTGTATGTCGCGCTGGGCAGTCTCTCCAGCGCTATGCGCTCGCAAACCCCTTTGCCGGCATCAAAGTGCGCGACAAGACGCGCGTGACGCCACTCGACACGGCACGCGGCTTCACCGAAGGTGAATGGGACGCTGGTACGCGCGATCGTCGAGGGGCTCGAATGGTCGTACGGCTGATCAGAGTCGGCGCTTCCTTCTCGACTTCGCCCACGCGACCGGGATGCACGCGGGTGAGCTTGTCGGTGCCACACTTGGCGACGGCGCTGTCAAGTTGACGGACGTAGGCTACCTGTTTGGCTTACGAGTAGTCATCTTTTTACGAGTAGTTATCCTTATTAGACAACTTTGTCACCTACGGCAGTGACAGTCCACCCATGCCATTGGGTGAAACGTTCCTGGAGGGCGGCACGATGACATGCCGTGTTCATCCGATGTCGGGGCAACGCGAAGTGCTGTCGGCTATGTCATCTCCATGACGTTCGAGAAAAATTCGGCCGCAGTCAGCGAGGCGAGGCGGCCTGATTTCCGCGGCTACGTAATTCGTCAAACACGGCAGGATTATCGCGCCAAGAAAAGAGAGAAGTGCTGATTTCGACCCGTCTGACCAGGCGCGGTTGTGAACTGTTACCGCAAGTCGGGCGCAGTTACGTTGCGCCCTACCTTCCGATATCGCCTTTTTGGGCGTCCCAGTGCAGAAACAAATCTTCGTGGGCGACCACATAAGCACTCCTCTACATATCGAACGATTATCACCTTACAATCGTTATCGGGACAACGCCAATAGAAGGCGGATCGGTTACGATCGGCGAACCAATTCTGCCCGTCTCTCAACGAGGGGCTTGTTCGGCCTGATTCGGCCGAAAAAAAGCCGACCGGGTTAGGGTCGGCAAAAGGCTAACTCAGCCGGCCTTAACAGGCGGGAGGGCGATGATCGACCGTGTCACCCAAGTTCGGCGGATTCTGAACCACACGGCTGAAACATATTCCCGCGTGGTTCTGGACACGCAGCGATCGGCGCCCAGCAATGGTTCGCGCTTCCTCGGCGTCGATCCCAAATGCCTGCAATTGTGCGAACATCAATTGCGCTTAACCGAAGCCGTGGAACAGTGTCGATGTATACGTCTGAGTTTTGTCCGCTGCTCGAACCCGCCTCACGCTCTTGTTGTTTTGGAGAAGCGGCGCGCAACTTTCGTCTTGCGGCCCGGTTCGTTCCAAGCTTCAGCCATCAGCCCCCGTCGTCTCAATTTCTCTGCGTGCTCGGGTAAACCAGATTGCTCACGTGTGCATTTTCTCCTATGCTTGGTCCTGACACCTTGAATGTTGCGCGGGAGACAGCGCGCAGGGCTTGTCAGCTGACGGAAGCGACGGCAAGGCAACTTGCCTAAACCTACTCCGGGAAGAGCAATGGAACAGACTGAGATAACCACGTGGGGGCCGCAAGGCTGTCGCGCCTCCGTGAGTGTGACATTTGATAACCTGGGTGAGGCTTGCGACATCAACATGGGCCGGCGGCGGGCGAACAGTCCTGTTGGCAGCCACGTTACTGCGCGCCGTGTTTTCGCCCAGTTGATCGAGGATGTCGAGGGCCTTGGCATCAGCTACTTCATCGAGTCCGTGAATGTGCGGTTGTATCCAGAGCAGATGAAATCGTTGCAGGCTGCCGAACACGAAATCAGCTGGCACACCTGGCACCATGAGAACTGGGGACGTCTATCGCACGCCCGGAAGCGTTCGAACCTTGCGCATATCCTTGCAGCGCTGCGAAACATTAACATTTCGCCCGTGGGCTTTCGACCGCCAGGAGGCGTGACCGATCCGCCGTCTCTGACGCTGCTCAAAGAGCACGGGTTCAAGCGCGCGACGACGTCTGGCTCGCGCCGTGTTGCAAGGTCGCCGGATGCGTGGCCCCTCGACTCACGAACAGATTGGCAGTTGACTCAACGCCGCTCGCATAGACACCGGGCGGCGTCATTAACCAGCCCCGGCAGGGGGGTTTCATAAGTCCATTGGAGGAGCACGATTATGTCCCATCAGGAAGAAAATGTCCTTGGCGCGGTCGGCGAAGCCGCGATTGACCCGAAGGACAAAGAGAAGGTAGTTGCTCGCCGCGCGAAGAACAGAATCCGCGGACTCAACCATCACGCGTACTATTGCACCGATGTCGAAAAGGCCCGGCATTTCTATGAAGACATTCTGGAACTGCCGATGACAATTGCGTTGCGCATTCCCGAGGAGGTGTTCACGGGCAAACCGTCTCCGTACTGCCATTTCTTCTTTGAGATGGGCGACGGGAGTTCGATTGCGTTTTTTGACTACCCCGATTTTTTTGATGGCGAACCGCCTTTCCAGGTGCAGACGGTCTACCACCACCACATCGCCATCAATGTAGACAGCGACGAAGCGATTGAGTACTTCCGCGGCAAGCTGGAGGCCGAGGGCTATGGATGCACCTATATCGACCACGGCGCGTTCCACTCGCTGTACCTTAGGGACCCGAACGGCATGAATCTTGAGTTATGCTACTCACCGCCCATGGCAGAGGAATTCATGCTCCGGGCGGAGAAGGTTGCCCATACCGAGCTGAAGAAGTGGGCCGTCACGCGCACGTAGCAGCCGCGTTGAAGCACGCGAGGTCGCGGCCTGCGACCTCTTGCAATGACCGGTCATGGTGCGGCCAGTATGCTTATGGTGTCAGGAAAACGCGGCCGTGATCTCCCGCGTAAGGCCCGTCGGCGCTTTTCATGAGGCACTCTACGGTCGCGGTTGGTGACAAATGCTTTCGCAATGATCTGGGGAGGGGAGTCAGGCTACGTGAGCCCTTTATCAGAAGCACCACGCCGCTAGTCAAAGCAAATACGAGGACGAGGGGACGCCTGAATTACGAGACTGGGTGGTCATGAAAAGACAGTCAGAATATGTCTTGTATATGTAGTAGTGCTACGTAAATGGAGTAAAACTGAGAGCGATTTCAAGCGCACCGAAGACCGCCATCAACAGCGTTGCCGGTCCGTGCATTTTGATATCGGGCATGCGGACCAAAGCAACATCGCTTTTCAAGATTGCCGACCGCTTTTTGTTGATTTTGCGAAGACAAGGAAATTTTATGGAACAGAGGATTCGCGACATGCTTTCTGCCATCGACGGGCAGGACATGGTCGCATTCGGGACTTTTCTCGCTGAAGATGCCCGGTTCGTGTTCGGCAATGGTGAGGCGATTCACGGACGCGAGTCCATCGTCACGACTGTTCGGGCTGTCCTTCAGTCGCTGCGGTCCATTGCGCATACTGCCCAGCGCTTCTGGTCTCTGGACGGTGTGGCCATCTGCGAGGGGCGCGTTTTGTACGTCGATGGACTGGGACAGACGCTCGACGCCCCGTTTGTAGACGTTCTGAACGTCGACGCACGAGGCCTCATCACCGACTACCGCGTCTACGTCGATGCATCGCAACTGAACCGACCGCAGTAGCGCAGGAACGTCGTGTGGCGACCTGGGTTGTTGTTGCCGCACGGCGGTTCGAAGTAGTGTAATTACATTCTGATCTGGCACATGGAGGAAGTTATGGACAAGGAACTGGATGGTCGCGCAATCGTCGTCACGGGCGCTGGTGGAGGAATTGGACGCGCAGCAAGCCTTTCATTTGCTGCAGCCGGCGCGAAGGTAGTCGTATCCGACCGCGACGAAAAAGGCGGTGAAGAAACGGTCGAACAAATCGTCTCCCAGGGGCAGACGGCGCTGTTCGTCAGGACGGATGTCGCCAACGAAGATAGCGTCGCTGGCATGGTAGAGATGGCGCTCACAAAATTTGGGCGACTCGACGGCGCCTTCAACAACGCGGGTATCGCACAAAGTCACAAAGCGCTCCACGAAATCAGTCTCGAAGAATGGCAACGCGTCATCGACATCGACCTGACGGGCGTGTTTCTGTGCATGAAGTACGAAATCGAAGCCATGCTGAAGCACGGTGGAGGGTCAATCGTGAACACCTCGTCGATACTTGGCGTGGTTGGCATGCCCATTGCAGGTGAGTACACTGCGGCCAAACACGGGGTCATCGGCCTGACGAAGGCGGCTGCGGTGGACTACGGCACGCGAGGCATCCGCGTCAATGCCGTTCTGCCGGGACTCATCATGACGCCCATCGTCGTTGAAGCTCTGCGCGCCCCGGCCTACGCGTCGCACTTCGATGAAATCAAGGCAAAGCACCTGGTAGGGCGCCCAGGGCAGCCGGAAGAGGTCGCCGCAGCAGCGAAATGGTTGCTGTCCGATGCCGCATCGTTCGTGACGGGACATTCGATGGCCGTCGATGGGGGCTGGACTGCTGTTTAGGCGAGACGGCTCGATTCACGAGGCCGAGAGCTACTCGGCAAGCCGACGAGGCCAGCGGCCTACACCCAGCCTGACTACGGGCGCATCCATCAGGAGCTGCGCCGCAACGGTATGACGCTCACGCTGCTGTGGGAGGAGTACCAGGCCGAGTTCGTGATCAGAAGCGGCGACGAATAGGGCGTACGAAAGTCTTCTTTCTGTCGCCTGCGCAAGCCGCATCGATGCCTATGTACACGGACCTCGTGGCGGACAAGGCAGGTCGGCTCCGTGGCTCACGGAAACCGAGAAGAGCGTACTCGAGACCACCATCGCCAGCTCGTTGCGCCAACTGGTCGACGAGTGCCCCTGACGGGGCTTTGCGGCCGCTAGTTGGAGTCGGTTGCCTTCCGCCCGGCAAGGCTTCCCGAGCATTACGGTGTTGTTGTCCGTGAGTGCAATCAATTGCACGCGCAACGTCTTCGCAAGCCGTTGTTAAATCCTGGTGATGCGCCGCAAAATCTATACAAAAAACCTTGAAGGCAGCGGTTTTTCGCGGAAAGCCGTAGCTCCGTTCTGGGGTTACGGTTGTTCAATCAACCATCCTCATAAACACGATGTCGGCGTTGGCCAGTGGAGTGCAGGATTGAACTACCGATATCGTATTCAGGGTTGCTGCCGGTTAGCCGGCGGGACATGGAGAAAGGCCAGGCGCAAAGCTGAGCTCCACAAACACCCAGAGGATTGTCACTATCGGCATTGAACGTTCAGCCTTGATGAGCTTGGTTCCAACATCGTCATTTTGGGGAAGAAAGTGAGTCTTCGTGGTGAATCGAAGCATATCGTTATGCGGTGAATGACTGAATCGGACAGTTGGGTAGATCGCTCCGGTGCCGAATAAAGTGGCGATCAGAGGTGTTCTGCATACGTAGACGGATTCACCGGAACGGCTCGGACACGATTTGTATCCGCTGTGCAACGTTGGTTCGGCGAACTGGAACATCACCTTTGCAATCGAGGAGCTTTGATGTCGCATATATCCCCGGCGAAACGCGCCGTTGTCATCGGCGCGGGAATCAGTGGACTGGCAGCAGCACAAGCGCTCGCCGACCATTTCGAGCAGGTCGTCGTGCTGGAACGGGACGACGTGCCGTCTCAGGCAACTCCGCGCCCTGGCGTGCCGCAAGGCAGACATCCGCACGCTCTGCTCTCTGGTGGCCTGAGAGCGCTATGCGATCTGTTCCCGGACTTCGAATCCACCATTGCGCGAGCGGGAGCTCGGGCCGGGGACTGTGGTCTTCATCTGCGATTTGAGTTTCCGGGACGAGAGGCCCTTCCGCGGCGCGATCTCGGCGTGGCCTTCTTCATGATGACTCGTCCGCTGCTTGAACTCACTATGCGTCAATGTGTGCAGGAGAGGAAGAATGTGGGTTTACGCAGCGGATGCCGTGTCGTCGACATAGCCGCTACGCCCGACGGAGATTCTGTCGCTTCGGTGTCTTTCATGACCGGGGAAGGAGAACTGGAAGTAGCGCCGGCACACGTGGTGGTGGACGCATCCGGCCGCGGAATCTCCACGTTGAACTTCCTGAAATCGACAGGTAGACCGGTTCCCGAAGAAACAGTCATTGGTGTCGATCTTGGCTATTCGAGCGCAGTCTATGACATACCTGCTGGATATCAACCCGATTTCAGGGCTCTGGCAACGATGCCGAACGCGCCGGAGTGCAGCCGTAGTGGCGTGATGCAACTGCGTGAAGATGGCTACTGGTCTGTCGTGCTTGGAGGGTGCGGCATTGATTTTCCGCCCGCCGACAGCAAGGCATTCCTCGCTTTCGCTTCCGGTCTCGAGACTCCCACCTTGTACCGCGCCATCAAGGGTGCAACGCTTCGCGGCGAGATCATCCAGTATGGATTCCCTGAAAGCCGACGGAGGCACTTTGACCGTATCGGAGATTTCCCGCGTGGCCTGATTCCTATCGGGGATGCAGTGTGCCGCTTCAATCCCGTGTATGCACAGGGAATGAGCGTCGCAGTACAAGAGGCGGTCGTGCTGCGTAATCTTGCGGCGAGGCTGGCAACACAAGACGAGACCTTTGCCACGCTGGGTCGGCAATTTCTCTGCGCGATACAACCGCTCATCGAAAGCGCATGGGCCTTGTCAGCGCTTCCTGATCTTGCATATCCGAATGTGAGAGGGGAACGTCCGGCGGATCTGGAAAAAGTACTTGCACGTCAGGTCGTGCTCAATCTTGCGGCACGCCATGACCCCGACGCCCACAAACTACTGTTCGAAGTGTTGCACCTGATCAAGCCAGTAAGCGCGCTACATTCATGCGATGCTATGCGGCGGGAAATGACAGGGACCGGAGGTCCGATGCTGGAAGTATCGCTCGTAGCCTGATTGTTCAGGATTATTGCAACGCCGGGTCTCGGGCCGATGTCATGCCCGGCTTCGGGCCTGCGGCCGATGCATCTTCTCAAGTTGTCGATACCGATTGAAGGAACGAGTCATGACCTTCGCTCAATGGATCCGCGCGAAGCTCGAGCGCGTGGAAATTGCGTTAGAGAACTACTTGCCTGGAACCGACGTCGCGCCCGCAAAGCTGCACGAAGCCATGCGCTACGCAGTACTCGGTGGTGGCAAGCGAGTACTTCCGCTGCTATGCCATGGGACCGGGGAACTGGTCGGTGCCGGGTCCCATGGACTCGAAGTCGCGAGCGTATCGCTGGAATTTATTCACACCTATTCGCTTGTGCACGACGACATGCCGGCCATGGACGACGCCGTTTTGCGTCGTGGAAGACCAACGGTACATGTGCGATACGACGAAGCGACCGCGCTGTTGGTGGGGGACGCGCTGCAGTCGCAGGCATTCATCGCGCTGACGGCGAACGATAATGGCTTGAGCCCCGAGCAGCAGGCGGCAGTCGTCCGTGAGCTGGCACGGGCAAGCGGTTCGACCGGCATGGCGGGCGGGCAAGCTATTGACCTTGCGAGCATCGGCCGCAAGCTTTCGCGCAACGAACTCGAAACCATGCACAGAAAGAAAACTGCGCCCTGATTCGCGCGTCCGTGCGAATGGGCGCACTCTGTGGCGAAGCGCCGGAGTCGGCCGCCATGAGGTCGCTGGACGCTTATGCCTTGGCAATCGGCCTCGCATTCCAGGTGGTGGACGACATTCTGGACGTTACCGCCGACTCTGCCACGCTCGGCAAAACAGCCGGCAAGGACGCGCAGCACGACAAACCGACCTACGTGTCGATGATCGGACTCGATGCCTCGCGCGAACTGACCGCTCAACTCGGGCGCGATGCACATGATGCGCTGGATACCTTCGGCCCGCGAGCTGTGTCTCTGCGCGAATTGGCCAATCTGGTGGTCAACCGTGTTCACTGATTGTCGATGCGCTTCGTGGTTTCTCGCCAAAGTAGTCGACGGTATAAAAAGATTGCCGTCAAGGCCGCCCGCGCCACGCGACGAATGCGACACCGGCAATCGTCATGAGTCCACCGGCGATGGTCGTCAGCCCGGGGCGCTCGCCTGTCAAGCACATCGACAATGCGGTCGCGGTGGCAGGTACGAGATACAGGAAGTTGGTTGCTCGTGCCGCGCCGAAATGACCGAGGACGATGGCCCATGTCGCGTAACCGAGCGCGGCGGGAAATATGCCGAGCACCAGAACGGCCCGCAGGGTGCTTGCCGATGCAGACGGTGCAGCGAGCGCGCTCATGGCGCCCGGCAACCATGGTGACAGCAGCAATGCACCGGCGAGCAGCGTATAGACGGTACTCGCGAGCGGACCGTAGACCGGGATCAAGCGTCTGAGCAACACGAAATAGGCTGAGGACGCGAGGGCGGCGAGCAGGATCAGGGTTGCCCCACTACCAGGCGCGAGGCCGCCGGGTTGTCCGCATGAAATCAGCCCGATGCCTGCAAAGCTGAACAGCGAGCCGAGCCAACCCAATCGATTAAATTTTTCGTGCAGGAAAACCATCGCGAGAATCGCGGTAAAGATGGGAGAGGTGCTCATGATGAAGGCTGCTGCCCCAGGCGCGACGGTCAGCTCGGCCGTGTTCAAAAGCGCGTTGTAGCTCGCGATGCCGAGGAAGCCGCAAAGCGCGAAGAGCATTGAATCGCGCAGCGACGGTCGTCTTGGCCGCCGATAAATCAGCCATCCGACGATCAGCACCGCCGCCGTCGCGAAGCGCGCAGCGGCGAGCTGCATTGGCGAGAGTCCTTGCAGACCGAGTCGAATGAAAGGGAACGCGGCGCCCCACGACAGGATCGTGACAGCCACTGCGGCGGTTGCCCGAAATGTAGTCGATGTGCCACACGTGCTCACTGAAGCGGACGTATTCATGAGGGCTCTCGGTAGTGGAATTCGAATGAATTTCCGTTAGCCAGATTGTGTGCAACCACGTCACGCGTGATAAGTGAGGTCAAGGGCGAAACAGAATCCGGGATTGGCGGACAATGCGGCGTTCCGTTCGTGGGATGCGAACGAACGGAATCCGGCTTGAACGTGGTTTACGTCTCTATCCAGGCGCGAGGCACGCACAATTCACTGCGGTGCCGACGATCATCCTGCGGCGCCGCGGTCATTTGCT
>JBEKNG010000104.1:0-11284 GCA_049523075.1 Paraburkholderia sp. | reverse complement strand
ACGGAAGCCGACGTTTCGACCCGTCATCTGAGCTTCGTCGAATCAGGCCGCGCGCTGCCGAGCCGCGAAATGGTGATGCACCTCGCCGAGCGTCTCGAGGTGCCGCTGCGCGCCCGCAACGCGCTGCTGGTCGCAGCCGGCTACGCGCCGCTGTTTCGCGAGCGGCCGCTGACCGATCCGCAACTGAGCGCCGCTCGCGAAGCGGTGGAACTGGTCTTGAAGGGTCACGAGCCCTATCCGGCACTTGCGATCGACCGGCATTGGACGATCGTCGCCGCCAACCGTGCGCTCGCACCACTAGTCGGTACAGCGAGCGCGGCCTTGCTGGAAGCGCCCGTCAACGCGCTGCGCCTGAGTCTCCACCCGGAAGGCATCGCGTCGTCCATCGTCAACTGGCACGCGTGGCGCGCGCATGTGCTGGCGCGCTTGCAACGGCAGGTCGAAGTCAGCGCCGACGACACGCTCGCCGCGCTGCGCGACGAGCTGGCGGGGTATCCGGCGCCGCCTGGCGCACTAAGCCCGGACGAAGACAGCAGCGCCGTCCTTAACCAGATCGCCGTGCCGCTGCGTCTGCGTACGCCGCTCGGCGTGCTGTCGTTCTTCAGCACGACGACCGTATTCGGCACGCCCATTGATGTCACGCTCTCCGAGCTCGCGATCGAGGCGTTCTTCCCTGCCGACCCGCAAACCACCGCAGCACTGCGCGCTTACGCCGAAAACCAGGGTGCATAAGCTGCAAACGAAAACGGGTGACCTGTCACGAACGGCCATGCGCCGCCAGTAACTGAATCCGTCGGCTCTCACGGTTATGGGCGGAAAATCTATGGCTGCGCGTCGACGGGGTGCTCAATGATGCGGACCTGATGGCCTGGTTTATCTGACAACCGCGCCTTCCAGGTCCGCTGCCACGGCCGCCAAGCATGAAGTTGTCATATCCACCCCTCGAACAAGATCTCTGTGTCAGGCAGCTTGGCCGCCTCGTCAGGATCTTAAGACCGCTCTTGGCGAACGCGTCTGGCCGGCGCACCATCCGCCCCTACATGCGCCCTTGCCTGCGGTCTCGCCAACCACCCGATCAGCGGATTGGGAAGCGCAAATGTATGACGTTACAATTTGCCGCGGAGTTTGTAACCGGGGCCGCACCAATCTGTTACAACTTCATTTGTCCCTCCAAGTCTTCTCGCGTGCAGCATTTATTACTGAAAACTCGCAATTCTTTCTTTCAGCTTTCTATTTTGAATTCCCTATTAGGGTATTCACATGGCACTCAAAGCACTTTCTTCATACCATTTTGGGACAAGAGGCCTGGGCAATCCCAGAGGGCCTCACACCGGCTTCGTGCCCGGCCGGCAGCCGACGCTCAAGCTTCAATTACGTGACCAAGAAAGAGTTACCGGGAAATGTTGTATTTTTGTGAGATATTTTTTTGAGAAGGTATTGATTTCCTTAAATCCACTTCATACAATTGCCTCCAAGGTGTTACTAGATGTAACACCTTGTATCAAGCATCCAGGACCGGTATCAAGAAGTGAATGTAGCCGGAGGTCATCAGTGTCCGGCTAGGGTACAAAAAGTAAACGGCGCAAAAAAGCCGACACAGCAATTCGGGGCTTCGGAAACAGCAAAAATGGACCGTAGCAGCGAGACGCGGGAGTCTATCCGCGAGATTAACTTGTCTTACATCATGCTTGCACAACGTATGTTGCGCGAGGACAAGCCTGTCGGGATGTTCCGCCTGGGCCTGTCGTCGGAACTGGCCGATTTGCTTGCCGGGCTGTCGCTCGCGCAAATCGTCAAACTGGCCTCTGCCGACCAACTTCTGTGCTTTTTCCGTTTCAACGACCACGCTATGTTGTCGGCGTTGACGCAAACGAGCAAGCACGCTGAAGTGGCGCCGACCCATGCGGCTATCCTGCTTGCAGGCCAGCCAGCAGAGCAATTCGCTTAACCGAGGTGACTGCGATGCTCAAGCGAAGCCTGACGGAAGACGCACAGGAAGTATTTCGCGCCATTGCGCTGATCGAGCTCGGTGCGCGCATGCAGGTGCTCGAGAGCGAATTGACGCTGTCGCGCGACCGCATGATTCGCCTCTATCGCGAGGTGAAGGGGGTTTCGCCGCCCAAGGGAATGTTGCCCTTCTCGGCGGACTGGTACATGACGTGGCTGGCTAACATCCACGCCTCGCTGTTCTACAACACGTACCTGTTCCTCAAGAAGGAAGCGCGTTGCTCGCACCTGGACGCGCTGACGAAGGGCTACCGGCTGTATCTGGAACACTGCAGGCACAGCGACACCGAGCCGGTGCTGGACCTGACGCGTGCGTGGACCCTAGTACGTTTCTTCGACGCCGATATCCTGCAACTGACACCGTGCTGCCGTTGCACCGGCAAGTTCGTCGCGCACAAGCACGACTTGCAGCACAACGTTGTATGTGGCGCCTGCCAGCCGCCTTCGCGCGCCGGCAAGACCAAGAAGGCCGCCGCCGCGGCCAAGCTGGAAGCGCAAGAAGCGCTGGAAGCTACGCAGATCGCAGAAGCCGCCTGAGCCGACTGTTGTCCGGTTGGCTCATTCCTCGCCGGCTTCTTTGCTAACGGTTCGCATGGCTCGTCACGCCGGTCACCCGGTCCCGTGCGAGCAGCACCGTCCACTGTTCACACGAAGCACCACCAGCCCCGTGCGAGCGGCACCGTTCACACGCAGCATCACTGTGACCGCCAGAGGTTGTTCCGGCCTCTGGTAGCGCACCCTCATGCTTCGTCACGTTCCAGGCGCCACTCTCGATTGTCGCGCTCCATCACCGGATCGCGCGCTTAGCCCAACCAGCCCACTGTCTGCACCACCAGCCAGAGGTTCGCCGCCGTAATCACGACGAACAGCGCCCACGCGAGCAGACGGGTCGGCAGACGATTCGCGAATTCGCCCATCAGCGAACGGTCGTTGGTCATGCGGATCAGCGGATAGAGCGCAAACGGCAGTTGCAGGCTCAACACCACCTGGCTTGCGACCAGCAGCGTGCCGACTGCGCCGTTGCCCAGCGTCTGCACCCCGATCAAGGCGGGAATCAGCGCTAGTGCACGGGTGATGAAGCGACGTTGCCAGCAGGGAATCTTCAGCTTAAGAAAACCTTCCATGATGACCTGCCCGGCCACCGTGCCGGTAAACGTCGAACTTTGCCCGGACGCGAGCAGCGTGATGGCGAACAGCACGGCCGCGAAGCCGGTGCCGACGATCGGTGCGAGCAACCGGTAAGCGTCCTCGATTTCCGTAACCTGGTTGTGCCCGGTCGCGTTGAACGCGGCCGCCGCGAGAATCAGGATCGCCGCGTTAATCAACAGTGCGATGACCAGCGAGACGATCGTATCGAGACGCGACAGGCCGATTGCCGAAGCGATACTGCGCGAATCGCGCTTGACCGCCCTGGTCTGCACGATCGACGAATGCAGATACAGGTTGTGCGGCATCACCGTCGCGCCGAGAATGCCGATTGACAGGTAGAGCGGCTCGCGCGCGCTGATGGCGTGCCACGACGGCACGAGCCCCGCCATCACGGAGGGCCAGTGCGGATGCACGAGCACCAGTTGCACGATGTAGCCAATGCCGATGGTGGCGATCAGCCCGAGAATGATCGCTTCGAGGTCGCGGAAATTCTTGCCCTTCAGGCCAAGCACGATCAGCGTATCGAACGCCGTCAGGATCACGCCCGTAGTCAGCGAGCATTTGAACAGCAAATGAAACGCGAGTGCGCCGCCAAGGACTTCGGCAAGGTCGCAGGCAATGATCGACACTTCGGCAAGCAGCCATTGCACACGGGCGATAGCCGGCGAGTAGCGGCTGCGCGACAGTTGCGCGAGATCCTGACCGGTTGCAATGCCAAGCCGCATGCTCAGGCACTGCAGCGCCATCGCCGCCAGACTCGACAGCACCACCACGAACAGCAGGCTATAACCGTAACGCGAGCCAGCTTCGATATCGGTGGCCCAGTTGCCGGGGTCCATGTAGCCGATCGAAATCAGCAGACCGGGGCCGGCGAACTGCAGTATCCGCTTCCATAACGATGCGCCCTGCGAGACGGCGACCGTGCCCTGCACCTCGGACGGACAGAACGGTGCGGTAGCGGTAGTCGGGAGATTAAATGGCAAGCCGGGGACCTCTTGAGATAGACGCAGCAGCGGCGCCCAGCTTCGGGCGCCGCAGTCGACCTCAAGTGTACAAAGAAACGTCCGGCAATGTTCCGCTCAGCGCGTAACGTCCGACGTCGCGCACGCGGTAGTCGAGCGGATCGTGCAGCGTGTGGACGCGGGCATTGCGCCAGAATCGGTCCAATGCGAGCGGCGCGTGCGTGGCGCGTGCCCCGCAGGCGTCAAACAGGTTCTGGCTGACGTCGAGCGCCGCGCGATGCGCGAGGATCTTCGCTTCCGAAGTCGCAAGCGCAACGTGCGCCCGCTCTTCGGCGGTGAGTGCCGCGCCCTTCTGCCACGCGTTCTCGAGCGCCTGCGCGGCGCGTTCGCTCAACGCTTCCGCGCTCACCGTCTGCAGACGCATTTCGCCAAAGCGCTGGATCAGATACGGATCGTCGGTGGCCTTTTCTACCCCCGATGTGATCCAGGGCCGCCCATTCTGGTTCACGTAGCGGCGCGCTTCTTCCAACGCACCCTGCGCAATACCGACGAACAGGTTGGTCAATACCAGTTGCGACACCAGCGTGCGTAGCGTGGCGTGCGGCGTGGGTGCAGTCTCGGAGCGGTGCAGAACTTCGTCCGCTTCGATCTTCACTTGAGCAAACGACACGCTGCCGCTATCGGTCTGCCGCTGGCCGATCGGATTCCAGTCTTCGTGGACGGTGATGCCGTCACGCGTGGTCGGCACGACTGCGAAGATCGGCTTGCCTGTTTGCGGATCGTGCGCCGACACGGTCATCATCTGCGAGCCGCGCGTGCCGGAGCAAAAACCTTTCTGGCCATTCAGCCGGAAGCCGCCGTCGGTAGTTGCGGTCGCAACCAGTCGGGTGTCGAGCGGATTGACGGCGTTGCCCCACCACCAGCGAGCCTCGACAGTGCCGCGCAAGTAGCGGGCCCGTTGCGCCGGATTGCCCCACACGTCCACGCTCACCACTTGCAGACACTGGAAGCCAAGCAGATGGGCGAGCGCGCTGTCCACGCGAGCGATCGTGCGAATCGTTTCGTAGATCGTGGGCCAAGGTGCGCCCGCGCCGCCGAATTCGCGCGACACGGCAAGCGTGAGCAGCCCCGCATCCGCGATCCACTGTTTTTCCTGCGCGGCATGGCCGCCGTCGCGATCGCGCTCGGCTGCGGTGGCGCGTAACGCTTCCAGCAGGCTTGACAGATCGCGCGGCGCGGATGACGCCTGCGGGTCAAGCGTTGCAGGATGGTCCAACTTGTTCATGCAATCTCCAGATCAGCAGCGCTCGCAAGCAGTGCGAGCGCGGTCGTGTCAGTATCGAATACGGTGCATTATGCGCGTTTCACCGCACACATTCAGCTCACGCGCGATGGCTGAGCCGACGCACGAAGCGGTCGCCGACGAACTGCACGACTGTGACAATCACAATCAACAGAACGATGACCGTCACCATCACCGTGGTATCGAAGCGCTGATAGCCGTAACGGATCGCGAGGTCACCGAGGCCGCCGGCGCCAACTGCGCCCGCCATCGCCGACGAACCGATCATCGCGACCACCGTGATCGTGAAGCCGCCGAGAATCCCCGGCAGCGCTTCCGGCAGCAGGACGTGCCAGATGATGTGACGGCGCTGCGCGCCCATCGCCTGCGCGGCTTCGATCAAACCGCGATCCACCTCGCGGAGGCTCACTTCCGCGACGCGCGCAAAAAAGGGAATGGCGGCGATGCTGAGCGGCACGATGGCCGCCCATACCCCGATCGTCGTACCGACAAGGAGGCGTGTGAGCGGCAGCAATGCAACCAGCAGGATGATAAACGGCGTCGAGCGGAATGCGTTGACGAGTGCACCGAGCGTCGTGTTGACCGAACGCCGCTCGAATATGCCGCCACGGGTGGTAGTCACGAGCACGAGCGCTAGCGGAATGCCCACCAGCAGTGCAATCACGGCGGACACACCGACCATCACGAGCGTGTCGCGAATCGCCCCGGCCAGCTCGGAGAGCCACATATCAGACATAACCGAGCACCTCCACGTGGTTGGCGTGTTGCCGCGCGCGTTCTACGAGGGCGTTAATGTGTGCGCGGAGGGCCGGTGTGTCGGCGCCACGCTCGCCATCGACCGACTCTGCCCCCGCCGCAGCAGCAGCGGGAATCTGTGCGGCGACCACGAGACGCCCTTGCGCATGCCCTTGAATCCGGTCGATGCCGCCGTGCACGAAGCTCACGCGCCCACCCGCCACGCTCAGCGCCTGAGCGAGTGCACCCAGGTCCGGCTCGCGTTCATCCGCCCCTGTAAAGCGCACGTCGAGCAGCACCTGCGCGTCGCCTCGCGTCAGTTCATGCAGCGGCTTCACGCGGGCAGCGAGATCCGCCGGCAGGTCGTGCACCAGCGTGCGCAGCAGCGCGCGGGTCGCTTCGTGCTGCGGTGCGCCGAACACCTGCCAGACCGGTCCCGTCTCCACCACCTGGCCGCGCTCGAATACCGCCACCGTATCGCAGACCTCGCGGATGACTTCCATCTCATGCGTAATCAGGACAATCGTCAGCCCAAGGCGGCGGTTGATATCGCGCAGCAGCGCCAGAATCGCCTGAGTCGTTTCAGGGTCGAGCGCCGAGGTGGCTTCGTCGCATAGCAGAATATCGGGGTCGTGCACCAACGCCCGCGCAATCCCGACCCGCTGCTTCTGCCCGCCGGACAGGCTCGCCGGGTAGGCATTGCGCTTCTCGGAGAGTCCGACCAGTTCGAGCAGCGCATCGACCTTGCGTTCGATCGAGGCCTTCGAGGCGCCCGCGATCTTCAGCGGCAAGCCGATGTTCTGACGCACCGTCTTGGCCGACAGCAGGTTGAAATGCTGGAACACCATGCCGGTGCTGCGCCGCAAGGCCACGAGGCCGCGTTCGTCCAGCTCGCCTACGCTGACGCCGTTCACGCTAACCGTGCCGGAGCTGGGTTTTTCCAGGCCGTTGACGAGCCGCAGCAACGTGGATTTGCCCGCGCCGCTGCGGCCGATGATGCCGAACACTTCACCGCGCGCCACCTGCAGTTGGACATTGGCAAGCGCTGGCGCCGCGTCGGGCGAATTGCCGAACACCTTGCCGATGCGGTCGAACACCACCGCCGGGCCTTGCGCGTCGGGTGACGCGGGACGTGCGGACCACGCCGGTGCGGCCGCGACGAAAGCGGGCGAGTCGAACACAGAGGGCATCGAATCCGTCCTTGCTAAAGCAGTTGCGGGCCGATGTGGTTACCAGGCAACCGCGTAGAGATTGCCGAACGCCTTGTCGAGCTCAACGCGCACTGCCGGCGAGTGCTGATAGATCGAAATGAACTTGAGAATGCGCGGATCATTCGCGCTTTCCGGACGCACGACAAACTGGATCGCGAAGATCTTGTTTTCGACGCCGTCGAACAGCAAGGCGCTATTCGGGTCCGCGGTCCCCGCGAGCTTGATGAAGCTCGGATAACCTTCGGCAAGATCCACGTCGTCAAGCGAGCGTGCGAGTTGCGACGCTTCGAGCTGGACGATCTTCAGATGCTTGGGGTTATCGATAATGTCGAGCGTGGTCGCCCGGTAGCCGACGCCCGGCTTCAGCTTGATGAGCCCTGCGCGCTCCAGCAACAGAAGGCCGCGGCCACCGTTTACCGGATCGTTGGCAATCGCGACCGTAGCGCCGTCCTTCAACTGACCGAAGCTTTTGACCTTCTTCGAATACAAACCGATCTTCATGATCGTGCCGGGGGCAATCGCAACGAAGTTATAGCCGCCTTGCTTCTTCGCGTTCTCCAGAAACGGGATGTGCTGGAAGTAGTTGACGTCGATATCCTTGTTGGCGAGCGCCGCGTTCGGCGTATTCCAGTCGGTAAACTCGATGATTTTCACATCGAGCCCTTGCGCCCTGGCTTCGCGCGCCGCTTCTTGCAGAGCGCCGATTTGCGGCGTGGTGGCGACGCCGATTTTCAGCGTTGGCGTGTCGGCGGCGGCGTTCGACGCCGCGCCTGCGAACGCCAGCGTCAGCGCCACAGCGACGACGCCGCTCAAGCGCGTAAGCGACGATGCGAGCGGCGCGAGCGACAGGCGGCGCGCGGCGGAAACAGGAAAGCTCATGATGGACTCGTTCAATGAAGTGTTTACCTGGCGCTGGCGCACGCCGCGGCCTGCGCCAGCGTAGGGTGCAGGCAGGCGGACAACAGGATCAGAGCCGCACGCGCAGTTCGAAAGGCGTGATGCGCTGATGGATCAGCGCGGAGAGCGGAACGGTTGACAGGTCATCGCCTCTCGCCAAATGAGGTGCGAATCATGATAGTCGCCCGGTAACCGGCGGTCTACGAAGGGATTTTGAAAAGGAAATCACGCCAGGCGATATACGACAAAGGGCTGAGCGCGCTGCTCAGCCCTTTATCGCACTACTGCCACTGACGACTAACGGTTATTGCTTCGCCATCTGCTGCGCGACATCCTTCACGGCAGCAAGGGCAGGGGCAGCGGCCACGGCACCCGCCGCCGGCGCCGACGCAACCGGCACATCCGAGGCCGGCGCATCGCCCCATCCGCCCCCAAGCGCACGAATCAGATTGACCGTCGACACCGCCTGCGTGCCCTCCAGATGGCTCGCCTGCAACTGCGTCTGCAACACTTGCCGCTCACTGTCGATCACATCGAGATAGCTCACCTGCCCTTCCTGATACTGCGTCTGCGACAGATGCGAAGCCCGTTGCGAGGCGTTCACCGCGTCGTCCTGTGCCTGCACCTGATCGTCGAGCAAGCGCAGATCGGAGAGGTTGTCCTCGACTTCCTTGAACGCCACCAGCACTTGCTGACGATACTGCGCGACATCTTCGTCATACTTGCTGCGGGCCTGGACCAGATTCGCCTTTCGACGACCGCCATCAAACAGCGGCACCGTCAAGGCCGTACCGGCAAACGGCCCCAGCAGGAACGCACGGCTCGACCACATGAACAGATCGCCCAACGTGGCCGACTCGAACCCGGCCGCACCGGTGATATCGAGCTTCGGGAAAAACGCCGACTTCGCCAGTCCGACGCGCGCGTTAGCTGCCGCCATTGCGCGCTCAGCTGCCGCCACGTCCGGACGGCGTTCCAGCAACGCGGAGGGCAACCCGGGCGGCACGCGCGCAGTCACCGGCGCGAGCGGCGTTTCCGGGAACGAGAAGTTCGCGGGCGCCTTGCCGAGCAGGATCGCAAGGCTATGCTCGGATGCTGCGCGCTGACGCGCCACACCGACAGCATCCGCACGGGCACTCGCCAGCTCGTTGCGGGCCTGCGCCAGATCCAGTTCGCTGATATCGCCTTCGTTGAAACGCCGCTGGATCAGCTTGAGCGTGTTTTCCCGCAACGCAACCGTCTGACGATACAGGTCCTGATCCGTATCCAGTTCGCGCAACTGGAAGTAGTTCTGCGCAACATCCGCCCGCAGCGCAAGCTGCACCGAGCGGAACAATGCTTCGCTCTGCTGCGCATCGGCCTGGGTCGCATTCACATTCGAGCCGACCCGGCCGAACAGATCCGCTTCGTATGACACGGTGCCTTGTGCGCGCCACAACGTCGTGGTCTCCGCACCGTTGCTCTGCGGGAGGAACTGCGACGCCGACGACAAGGTTTCGCGCGTCGGCCCAAAACCTGCATCGAACTTCGGGAACCAGTCGGAGCGTGCCGCCTGCAACGACGCTCGCGACTGCTGCACGCGTGCCGCCGCGGCCTTCAGATCCTGGTTAGCCGCCGCAGCCTGCTGTTCCAGATCGTTGAGCGTCGGGTCGCCAAAAATCCGCCACCATTCGCCGCGATGCGCGTCATCCGCGGGCTGAGCGGGCTTCCACGTGCCCGCGTCTTGTGACGCGATAACCGGCGCTTCCTTGAACGTCGCCGAAGTGTCGACGTCCGGACGCTTATAGGTCGGCTCCACCGAGCAGGCCGCGAGCAGCGCCACCAGCAAACCGCTGGCTGCCGCCCGGCCCCACCCTGGTAATGATTCAAACCGTTTCATTATTTTTCTCCTCAAGCGTCCGTGACCGGAAACGCATAGTGCGGCGAGTCTTTTTGCGCGACGTGGATCGTGCCGCCGGCGAGCGTACGCAGCACCACATAGAACACAGGGGTCAGCATCAGGCCGAACAGCGTCACCCCGAGCATGCCGAAGAACACCGCGATCCCCATCGCATGACGCATCTCCGAACCCGCCCCGCTCGACAGCACGAGCGGCACCACGCCCATGATGAAAGCGATCGACGTCATCAGGATCGGGCGTAACCGCATGCGGCTCGCTTCGATCGCCGCCGACAGCGGCGTGTGTCCGTCGTGTTCGAGTTCGCGAGCGAACTCGACAATCAGAATCGCGTTCTTCGAGGCCAGTCCCACCAGCACCATCAAGCCGATCTGCGTAAAGATGTTGTTGTCGCCGTGTGTGAGCCATACCCCGGTCAACGCAGACAGCAAGCTCATCGGCACGATCAGAATCACTGCCAGCGGCAGCGTCAGGCTTTCATACAGCGCAGCCAGCACCAGGAACACCAGCAGCACGCTGATCGGGAACACCCACATGCCCGCATTGCCGGCGATGATCTGCTGATACGTCAGGTCGGTCCACTCGAGCTTCACACCACGCGGCAAGGTTTCAGCCGCCACGCGTTCCGCTGCGGCCTGTGCCTGGCCCGACGAGAAACCCGGCGCCGGTCCGCCGTTGATGTCGGCAGCGGTGTAGCCGTTGTAACGCACCACCATTTCCGGGCCGAATGTCGGCGTCACCGTCACCAGTGACGACAACGGCACCATCTCACCCGCTGCATTGCGCGTCTTCAATTGACCGATGTCGTCGGCACGCTGACGGAACGGCGCGTCGGCCTGCACCCGCACCTGGTACACACGGCCAAAGCGGTTAAAGTCGTTCACGTACAACGAACCCAGATAGATCTGCATGGTGTCGAACACGTCCGTCACCGGCACACCGAGTTGCTTGGCCTTGACCCGGTCCAGATCCACATTCAGTTGCGGCACGTTGATCTGATAGCTCGAGAAGGTCGGCCCCAGCTCAGGCGTAGTGGCCGCCTTCTTGATGAACGCTTCCGTTGCCTTGTTCAACTCGGCATAACCGACTGCACCGTGATCCTCCAACTGCATCTTGAACCCGC
>JBEKNG010000103.1:0-11306 GCA_049523075.1 Paraburkholderia sp. | reverse complement strand
CAAGGCGATCGTCGTGTGGCCGCGCGGTGAGGCCGGCGTGCCAGCTTCGCTGCTCGTCATCGATGACGGACTGGACGTCGCATTGCTCGCCACCGGACGCGCCGTCGAGGCGATCGCCGTCCCCGTTCTGCGGCCGGTCGCGGCCGGCGCGTCGGTTTACACAATCGGCTTCGGCCTGACGGCATCGTCTCCGCGCGTACCGGTGCTGACGCGTGGCTACGTGAAAGGCGTCGCCTACGTGAACGGCCACCGCTTGCTGGTGCTGCAAGCCGAACTCCGTGAAGGGAACAGCGGAGGTCCCGTGATCGACGCTAGCGGCCGGTTCGCCGGGATGATCGTCGGGCGCTATGCCGATGCGCCGGGGTCCGGCGTCGCCGTGCGCTCTGAAGATCTCGCCCGACTTCCCGGCACGCTTCCGGACCCTGGCAAACATTCAGTACAACCGATGTCCGAAGAAAACTGGCGATCGCGGCTGGAGAGAATCGCAGCATTGGTTCAGTGCGTCGATGACGGATAAACGCAGTGTCGCGCGGGTCCGTATGTTGTCGAACAGTGCGGACGAATGCGCGCCCGTACGATGAAAATCGCTGCATCACGGCAAGTCGGCCCGCTTACGACCCCTGCCGGTGCAGTTTGAATTGAGCGCTCCACTGGAGTTCGCAATGGACAATCTTCAGGACCTGCGCGTCAACCCGACGCCCGATCTGAAGTATCTGCTCGGGTTCATCATCGCGATCGGCCCGGTATCGGTGGACATGTATCTGCCCGCCGCGTCCGCGATTGCGCAGGAATTCGGCCGCTCGACGCCGCAACTCACGCTCGCCGCCTACTTCGCCGGGTTCGCGGTCGGCCAGTTGACTCAGGGGTTGATCTCGGACCGCTTCGGACGGCGCGCGCCGCTTGCTGCCGGCCTCACGATCTACACACTCGCGTCGATCTGCTGCGCGCTCGCCCAGGGCACGACGAGCTTTTGTGCGTTTCGGGTGCTCGCGGCATTCGGCGCCGCCGCCTCGATCGTGGTGCCGCGAGCGATGGTCCGCGATATAGCCGATGGAGCAAAGGCCGCCGCCCTGATGTCCGGCGTCATGCAGGTCATGTCGGTCGCACCGGTTGTCGCGCCGGTCCTTGGCAGCGTCGTGCTGGAGGTCGCCAGCTGGCGGATGATCTTTGTGGTCGCGGCGCTGTACGGCGCGGTCGGCCTCGCGCTGCTGTTCTATTTCCTGCCGGAGACCTTGGGGCGCGAGCGGCGTCTGTCGATCGACCTGGTAGCGTCACTGCGACTCTTTCGCGGCGTGCTGCGGGAAAAGCAGTTTCTGACGAACGCACTGGTCGGCACATTCGGCATGGGTGCGCTGTTCGCGTTCCTCGCCGGATCGCCAACCGTGTTCATGACGCAGTACGGCTATACGCCGACTGCCTACGGCCTGACCCTCGCGCTGATCGGCGCCGCGACGGTCGGCTTCTTTCGCCTCAATACCTGGCTTGTGCAGCGTCGCGGCGCACCTCGGGTGATCAGTCTCGGCGTCGTGGTCTGGCTGGTCGCGAGCGGCTATCTGCTGGCGTGCGGACTCAGGCCGCCGCTGCATTCCTCGCCGGTGTTCATTGCGCTACTGGTTTTCTCGCTCGGTTACTGCTTTATCCCATCGAACACGCAGGTCGGTGCGCTGTCGCGGCATGCCGCTCACGCCGCCAGTGCGACCGCGCTCATGAGCACGATGCAGTATTCGGGCGGCGCGGTAACGGGTGCGCTGGTGGGCAAACTGGCCGACGGCACGGTCAGACCGATGGCAGCCGTGATGCTGTGTTGCGCGATCGCGGCCGCAGTCGCGGCCAGCTTCAGACCACGCAACGCTGCGCAACCCGTCTGACCGTTCGCGGCCGTTCACAACCATCCAGCACTATCAGCACGATAAGAGGAGAACATAATGATGCGCCCGCTGCTGGTACTTTCCGCTCTGCTCTGCCCATTGCTCGCGGCCTGTTCGCTCGAGCCGATCATAAACCACCAGGTGGTCGATTATTTCGAAGCCAACGACATCGCGTCGAACCAGGTGATCCTGCAGAACATCCTGCGGGCCAAGGACGGCGCACCGCTGCACTTCAGCGAACTCGCGAATATACGCGGGTCGCTGTCGAGCGGTGCCTCGGCGTCGGCGACCTTTCCGTTCATGGGACCCGATCATGCAACCACCTTGCCACGAAAACTCGGCACCGTCGGCGTGACGATCTCGAGTTCGCCAAGCTTTGACATCGACAGTCTGGATACGCAGGATTTCACGAACGGTGTGATGCGGCCCATCACGCCCGAGACGGCGCAGTTCTTTCTGAACGAAGGCATCGACTACCGGATGGTGCTGCTGTTGCTGGTGTCCGGCGTGCGCTCGGCAGGCAGCCCCGAAATGCTGTTGAACGCGCCGAACAGTTCGCGAATCGTGTGCTACAAAGAGACGCCGGGCACGAATGCAGTACCGTTCAACTACACGATCGCGGAAGCGGACGATTCATGCCCCGGCAAGTCGGAACCCGAGTTCTACGCTTTTCTGCGAACCATCAACAATCTGGGACGCATCTATCCCCTCAGCGTCACAAAGTCGCCGAAGCCGGTCGGCAGTCCTTTCGATCTCGACATGAGCAAGAGTATGACGGAGGTCGCCAAGATCGATCCCAGCCATTATCGGCTCGTGCAGCTTAAGCCGGGGAAATATTCGGAGAAGTATCGGCTATTGAGCGAGATGCAGGGCAGCGATGTGGTGCTGTGCCAAGACGTGTCGGGCGATCCTGTCATCGTGGGCATACTGGATAGCGAACGTGACGAGTCGACGCCGGTTCGCAGCGACGCCTGTTCACGCCAGCGCGGTACGGCCGTTGAGCACAGTGCCTATGACGATCAGACGGGCATCACCCAGCAGACTGTCGTCGGCGACGAAAAAGGTACCGTCGTGTTCAAGCTGCGCTCGACGCTCGAAGTAATCGAGTACGTCGGACAGATCCTGGCGCTGCAGCAGGAGGAAACGGAAGAGAATCCACAACTGCCGGAACGCTGCGTGACGCTGGAATATGAGAACTACAAGGATGGCAAAAGAATGACCTGCAACTACGGCGTGCTGTTCCATCTGCAAAGGAGCGCCGCCGGGTTGAGTTCGCCGCTGACCACGGTTTCCTACAACGGCGTCAGCTGGTCGCTGCCCGCGCCGAGAGTCTGCAAGTCACCGACGCAATGCGATCACACGCTCGAAACCATCTCGGTGATCTCGCTGCTGCTCAACCAGAATAAATCGTCGAAGGACATCGCCAAAACGCAAGCCGTGCAGGTGGTTCCATGACGCCATCCGGCACAGACGGTGCCGCTCCGTCTACGCCAGGTGTGGCGGAGTGGCTCGAGCGCATTCAGCGAGCGAACGGCAACGAAGGCAACTATCTCGCCGCTTACGATCTTTCCGTCAAAGCGCTCGCCGCGTGGCCTGATGTAATGGTCTTCGAGCATCAGGCGATTCTTGCCCTCGCGCGGGCGGGCGCGCTGGACCGTGCGCTAGAGCGATACCGCAGACTCGAAGGATCGGGTCGGCTCGCCGCGCTAACCGACCTTGATCTTGCGGCGGAGTTCGCGGGCCTGTTCGGCCGCTTGCTGAAGGACTGTGCGAGCGGCAGTTCCATCGAGGATGCGAAGAAGCACCGGCTGGGATCGGCGATCGCTTATGCGAGCGCATTCGAACGGCTCGGCAAGTACTATCTGGCAATCAACGCTGCGTCGATGTATCTATCATGCGGTAAGTCCGGCAAGGCACGTCATTACGCACAGGTCGCGCTCGAACTGGCTGCCGCGCAGCGCGAACAGGATTACTGGTCGCATGTTACGCAGGCAGAGGCATCGCTGATCCTCGGACAACCCGCGGCCGCGATCGAGATGCTGAAGGCCGCGGCCAGCGACCGGCTTGCGATTATCGCCGCCAACGGCGCCGAAAATCTCGACGCCGTGGCGAGTACCCGCCGTCAACTGACGTGGGTTGCAAGTCTCTCGCATGCGCCCGCGGACATCGTCGACCATCTGCCGAAGCCGCGCGTGCTCAACTGGACCTCGCGTCCCGATCTGCTGATGTCGCACAACCCTTTTGTCTTCGCACCCGGACAGACGGTCATCGCATTCGGTCCTTTGATGTCCGCTGCGGATCTGCTGATCGCGAACGCGCTGCTCGAGGTCGGCGCGAATGTGCATCTGGTGCTGCCGTGCGAACCGGATTCGCTCGCTGCGCGAATCTTTCTGAACCAGCCGGAATCGGTCGAAATGCTGGTCCGCGTACTCACCGGCGAACGCGTGCGTGTCACGCTCGTCACGAAGGAAGGTTCGCCCGACGAGCCCGCAGACGCCCTGCTGTGCCAGCAGCAGGCGCGCGGCCTCGCGCTGCTGCGGGGGCACAGTCTCGTGGTCGACCCGGAGCTGTTCGCCCCCGGTGAAGGCACCATCGCGTTCGGCGCGATTCCCTTGGGCAACCGGGACATTATCGGCAGTGCGCTGCCAGTGGGCTCGCGCTCGAATTGGGTGCGCAAACCGCATGCGATCGTGTTTGGCGACGTGCGCGGCTTCAGCATGTTGAACGAAGCAGAGCAACTGACGTTTCTCGAGCACGTGATCGGCGGATTCGCGAACGCGCTGCACGCGTGTGAGGGCGTTGAATATGCCGAAACCGCCGGGGACGGCCTGTTCATTGTGCTATCCGACGTGACAGCCGCGATCGACTGCTGCTTCAGGCTTCAGAAGGTACTGCGGCCGGAAAAAACCGCACGGCTCGGCTTGCCCGCCCATCTCGGCATCCGGCTGAGCGCGCACGTCGGGCCGCTCTACCGGCGTTATGACAAGGTGATTCATCGATACAAGTTCGTCGGGATGGAGGTCGTGCGCACGGCCCGGATCGAACCGGTGACGCCTGTCGGTGAAATCTTCGTAACCGAGCAGTTTGCGGCGGCGCTGGCCTTCACGACGCGCGATGCTTATGTCTGCGAGTACGCGGGAATGCAACCGATGGCGAAGAACTTCGGCGAATGCCGGATGTATTCGTTGCGGCGGGCAAGACGGCATTTTCCTGCGTAAGCGGCATGCGCGCGGCGGGGGGATCTTATGTCGTTGCCAGTCGTCCTAAGCCACGTTCGCGCCGGAGAGTAATGGAACCCAATATGACATCGGCGAACGTGGTTTTCCTCGTCAGCCAGCAGCGCCTGCGCCCGTCACATTGGAGTCGTCTTCACTACGTTGTGCCGGCAGCATGCCCCTTTTACGCATGACGGCGATAACGTCCTCAATCAGCACGTCTTCGAGCAGACTTCGACCGTCGCGCTCACGTCGAGCATTCGTGCGGTCGATGATGCGTTGAAGGTCGGAAGTCTCGGCAGCGATGAACACGGCCAGACCGTAGCCATATCGCTCGACCAGCGCCTTGTCGAAAAAGTATTTCATGCTTTCGCTTTCGATCAACTAACAAATCGATAAAGTCGGCTAGCCGATCCCAGGGTAGCGCGAGATTGTTTTGTCCATATAGCGGTTATCGACCGCGCAACTGTAAAGCTTTAGGGGTGCATGATGGACCAGAACAGCGAGATCGAATTGACAAGCAGGGTTTGCGATTTCGTTTCGAACGCGGCGACCGTCCGGACGTCGGCGCGACTATGGCGCGTCGACCGGGAGGCCCATTTTGTCCACCGGAAAGATGTTGGCCTGCAAATCAATCTCATCCAATCTTTTCACCGGAAAGATGTATAACCAGAGGTCGGGACATTACGCCGCTTCTCTGTGCCGACGCGACACGAGGGCAGCAACCTGGTCGGTGATGTCAAAGAATCGCTTATCAACATGCCCGACGCCAGTCCGTTGGCCTACCCGTCAGCCGGCGCCTTGCGCTGAGGAAGATCCCGGATTCTCCACGTCAACAATTAGCGTCGAATTATCTTCACTTCAACAGGACCCGCCTAATTCTCCGCTCATAGACATGGCCTAGATTGCGACCGTGATCAACAGCCCTGTTCGAGAAAATGGCCGAGTACTTTGATGAAGCGCATGCACGGGAAATCGCATCGCTGCAAGCAACTTTCGCAGCCCGTACGGAATGGCCCACGTGGCTGTTGATCGTATTGATTCACGGCGGGTGGGTCGCCGTCGTGCTGTTCGTACATGCCGGGCTGTTATCGATGATGGCGGCGACGCCGCTGCTCATCGTGCTGTGCACGTGGCACATGTCGCTTCAGCACGAACTGCTTCACGGTCATCCTACGCGGTCCGCGCTCGTCAACAAGTTGCTCGGCAGTATCCCGCTTGCGATCTGGTATCCGTACGCGATCTATCGCGACACTCACATCGTGCACCATCGCGATGAGAGCCTCACCGAGCCGAATGTTGATCCGGAGAGCAGCTACGTGGCGCGCCAACAATGGATGAATGCAACGGCATGGCAACGTGCCTTATGGCGTATCCGCAAGAGTTTCGTTGGCCGGCTGATCGTCGGTCCGCCGCTCAGCGTCGTGACACTGCTTGCGGGAGCGTTCGATGAATGGCGACGCGGCGAGCGGCGTTATGCGTCCACGTGGGTCATCCACGCGGCGCTCGTCACGGTGCTGCTTGCGTGGCTGCAGTTCTATGCGGGCATACCGTGGTGGTACTACCTGCTGGCGGTGACATGGCCTGCGCTCTCTCTGGCGATGATTCGATCGCTGTACGAGCATCGTGCGGTTCGCGATCCCAGGCACCGGACGGTCCTCAACGAAGCAGGGCTGTTAATGCGGCTTGTGTATCTGAACAATAACTACCACCTCGTGCATCATGATCTTCCGCATCTGGCGTGGTATCACCTGCCTCATGCGTATCGGATTCGGCGCGATGCTTACGCGGCGAAGAACGGTGGCTTCGTGATCCGTGGGGGATATTGGGAACTGCTCAAGCGTTATGCCGTGCGTGAAACGGATTTTCCGGTGTATCCGCGACTGGTTGGTGCGGTTGCAGAAGGTCGCGCGCCGCAGCGCATCGAGCCGATTGCAATAGTCGCGCCCATCCGTACAGCGGTCAGCCGAAACCCCTCACCCCTCACGCTTCCGATGCACGATGTATCCGTAGCGGCAGCAGCGTTGCCGCGCCGAACGCCAGCAAGTGAAGACCGGAGAGCATCACAAAGGCCGTCAGGAACTGCTGCGGCTGAGCGTTAGTATGGTCACGCATGGTCAACGAGATGGCCACGGCGAGAAGCGTGGTCGCAACCGGACCACCCATCCTTTGGGCAATATTCAACGCGGTGTTCGCCACCGCAATTCTCGCTTTCGGAATCGACGCGTACGCTGCCGATATCGACGGTATGGCGATCGTTCCTTGTCCCACTCCGGCCAGGAACAGGCTGAGCGCAGCCCACGTCGCCGCGAACTGATGTGCGGGCATCCAGAGGAATGTGAACGTGCTCAGAAAGGCGAGCAACGCTCCTCCTGCTGAGACCGCGCGGCAGCCATATCTTTCGGTCAGAAACCCCAGAAATGGAAACGAGCACATCATGCCGACACCCGTCGCCGCGACGAGCCAACCCGCTTGCGCGGCGGACAAGCCACAGCCCGCGATCAGGTACAAAGGCACGACAAGTTGCCGGCCAAACATAATGCCGTTGGCGAAAAATTGAGTCACCGCAGCGACAGAGAAGGTCCGTTCCGCAAAAACCCGTACGTCGATGAGTGCCGAACTACCCTTGCGTAATGCGTGCCGCAAGAATCCCGCGAGAAACACGGCGCCAACCAGCAGAACCCATCGTCCCTCTGCCCGCGACGCATTTTGAAGCCCGTAGATGAACGCGACGAGGCCCGGTGAGATCAGCACAAAGCCGAGAAAATCGAATGGGCGCTTCTGCACGGTTGCGGCATCGCGCGAAAGCAGCCACGCAGCCAGTCCAACACCGATAACGCCCACCGGCACGTTGAGATAGAACAGCCACGACCAGGTGGCGTGCGCAAGGATCGTCCCGGCCAATACCGGGCCGACGATAGGGCCGAGGAGGATGGGCAGAGTCGTATAGCCCATTACTCGCGCCATGTTCTTTCCCGCGACGCGTGCGATCATCATCTGTGTCATGGGTGCCAGCACGCCGCCCACCAAACCCTGGAATACACGGGCACCGATCAGTTCGCCCATGGTCTGGGACGCGCCGCATAGAATCGAGGCCAATGTGAATGTCGAGAAGCAGAGAATGTAGAGCCGCTTCGCGCCCATGCGGTCCACCAGCCAGCCGTTGAGAGGCAGCATCAGCGCCATGGCCAGCAAGTAGCCGCTCACGATCCACTGTGCAGTCGCAATCGACGAGCCAAGCGTATGGCTGATGGTGGACAGCGAAACGTTGACCACGGTCGAATCGACCTGGGTCATAAATGGCCCGATCACGGCGACGATGGCCACCTTCCAGACAGACGGACCGATCCCGTCAGACGCGTTGGCGCGCTTGCCGATATCGCTCATTGCCCGCTCATTTCCCGGCCAGCCTTTTGATGATCCCGGCAGCCTTGAACAGCGTGTCGCGCTCCTCCCCGTCGAGCTCGGCGATTGCCTGCGAAAGCCACATCTGCTTCGCCTCGCGAGTCTTGTTGCGCAACAGGATGCCCTTCTCGGTCAACTCGATCAGCATCTGACGGCCATCAGTAGCGTGCGGCGTACGCCTGACGATGCCCATTCCCTCAAGCGAGGTGATGGTCGTTCCCATCGACTGCGGCTTCATTCTTTCGGCGCGCGCCAGTGCTGCGGTCGTGGCGGGCCCGTCGTTAGCCAGCCGTGACATGACGACCGCCTCCGTCATTGACAGCTCTCCCGCATAAGATTCGTTGCGGGTACGTCGCACGAGCAGTCCTATTGCCTGCATGAGATCGAGGACGGATTGCTCGAGGGTGCTGGTCGGCATGATCGTTCAGAACGCGGTTGGGTCAAGCGAGTTGAGCGTGGAGTAATCATGAAGATAGCCAGTCACACTTGCAAGTTAACCTTTTAAGTTTGACTGTCTAGTTCGACCCCCGGTACCCGCCAGCACGGCCATCCCCGGTCATCCGTCCGCGCTTCAGATCTGGGCCACCTCCTCTCAAAGGCTTTTGCGCGCCTTTCTCCACTTTTCGTCATCATTCATATTTACATTTTGTTTTCATTTGAATTACACTTGCCGTACTTACTTCCATGTAAGTGCACTTGTCAGTCGTTCTCGACCTGCCGCCTTCCCTTGGGTGCGCAGGTCTTTTTTTGCCCTCTCGTCTCGCGCCCGGCTCCGGCGGCAACACACCGGCCGGCTACAACGTGGCGGTGACCCCGCCGTCGACATACAGGATATGGCCGTTCACAAAGTTCGATGCGCTGCTCGCCAGGAACACGGCGGCGCCGACGAGATCTTCGACATCGCCCCAGCGACGCGACGGTGTGCGACCGATTAGCCAGTTGCTGAAAGCCTCGTCCTTGACGAGAGCCTCGGTCAACTCCGTTTTGAAATAGCCCGGACCGAGACCGTTGACCTGAATGCCGTGCTGCCCCCAGTCAATGGCCATGCCCTTCGTCAGCATCTTGACCGCCCCTTTGCTTGCCGTGTAAGCAGCGATATTCGGTCGACCCAGTTCGCTCTGAACCGAGCAGATGTTGATAATCTTGCCGCGCTTGCGCTCGATCATATGGCGGGCAACCGCCTGCCCGACCAGAAACACGCTGTCGACGTTCGTCTTCATGAGTTCTTCCCACTGCCCATGGGAAAACTGTTCGAGCGGCGCGCGGCGCTGCATGCCGGCGTTGTTCACCAGGATGTCAATCGCGCCGATCTCATGTTCGATGCGCTCAATGGCCGCCTCTACGTCGTCTGCGGACGTCACATCGAAGCGCGCCGCGTGCGCGACCGCGCCCTCGGCGTTCAGCCGGCTAACCGCTTCCGCCAGCGGCGCTTCGCGGCGGGCATTCAGAATGACCTCCGCCCCTGCGGCGGCAAGTCCTTTCGCCAGCGCGTAGCCAATCCCGGCACTTGAACCCGTGACCAAAGCACGACGCCCTGATAGATCAAACATTTGCAGAATATTTTTCAATTCGGATTCCTTGTGGATTGGTCTGCCGCGATACAAAACATTGATGGGCACCGGTCCCCACACCGGTGCCCGTGATCGCCTGCCCTCGCTTATTCGAGTCCGCCCTGGCAGAGATACTTGATGGAAAGATAATCGTCGAGACCGTACTTCGATCCTTCGCGGCCGTAGCCCGATTCTTTTACGCCGCCAAACGGCGCTGCCTCGCTCGCGAGCGCACCCTCGTTGATGCCGACGATACCCGCTTCCAGTTGGCGAGCGACGCGGTCGATACGGCGCACGTCCTGGCTGTAGAAGTACGATGCGAGGCCGAATGGCGTGTCGTTAGCTGCGTGGATGGCTTGCGCTTCATCGTCGAACCGGAACAGCGGCACGACCGGACCAAAGGTTTCCTCGCAGCTTAGCTGCATCTCGCTGGTGGCATCGACGAGGACGGTTGGTGCGTAGTAGTTGGGGCCGAGCGCCGTGAGCCGCTTTCCGCCCACCAGCACGCGCGCGCCTTTCGAAACGGCATCATCGACGTGACGCGCGATCTTCTCGACGGCGCGCCCATTGATCATTGGACCGATCTGAGCGGCGGGATCGGTGGCAGGCGCGACCTTCAGCGCCTCGACGCGTCTGGCGAGCATGTCGCCGAATTTCTCGTACACCGACGACTGCACGTACACGCGATTCGGGCATACGCAGGTCTGCCCGCCATTGCGGAATTTCGACGCCAGCAGACCGCTGACGGCAGCGTCGAGATCCGCGTCGTCAAACACGATGAAAGGTGCATTGCCACCCAACTCGAGCGAGAGCTTCTTGAGCGTATCCGCAGACTCGCGCGCCAGATACTTGCCGACCGGCGTCGAGCCGGTGAACGTGATCTTGCGCACGCGGCTGTCGTGCAACCACGCGGCCACAGCCGGTACTGCATTCTCGCGCGACGCAGCGATCAGGTTCAACACGCCGGGCGGCACACCCGCCTCGTGCGCGAGCATCACGAGCGCAAGCGCCGTGAGCGGCGTGTCCTCAGCGGGTTTGCCGACAACCGTACATCCTGCGGCGAGCGCCGGCGCGATCTTGCGCGCGATCATCGCGAGCGGGAAATTCCACGGCGTGATGGCCGCGACGACGCCGACCGGCTCCTTCACCGCACTCATACGCTTGCCACGTTGCTGCTGCGGAATGAGGTCACCGTAGATGCGCGTCGCTGCATCCGCGAACCAAGCGACGTACGATGCGCCATACAGCACTTCGCCGCGCCCTTCCGC
>JBEKNG010000102.1:0-11320 GCA_049523075.1 Paraburkholderia sp. | reverse complement strand
CCATCGTATGGAAAGCGCTGCACTGTCAACAGCGAGCGCAGATCCGCTTCGCCTGGCAGGCCAAACGATTGCACGACGACAGAATCGCTCAACGGTACGACGATGTCCTGACCGCCTGACACGCCACCATGCTGTGTCCCGGCTTGCTCATTGAGAAAGTAATACGGCGACGCAGCGCCTGGCGCACTTGAGGCCCCGCCCGCCGACGGACGCTGCGCGCCGTGGCCTTCGGGCACCCCCAACGCCACGCCGCCAAAGCGTGGCTCGAGGGCGGGCGCAATCGTCACCACGCCATCCGGCAAGCCATTCTGTGCAGCGGCATGTGGCACGAGCGCGGGCGCACGATGACCAAGCGACAGCACATGCGTCGGCGCTGACGGCAGCAGGTTGGCTCCCGCCACCTTGCCCTGCGGCAACGCCGCACCCGGCACGCCCGTGCCGAGCCCACCCGGCCCCGCGAGCGGCGAACCCGCTGGCGCCGGATTGCTCACAGTCGACAGCACCGGTGCCGCCACCGGCAATGCCGAAGCGAACGACGCCGCCGACGACACATCCGTCACGTTGCCAGCAGGCAGCGCTGAAGACGCCGACACCCCGCCACGGCGGCCCGAGGCGCATCGGAAAGAGCACACCCTTGAGCGCATCGACGATCCCGGCAAGCGCCTCGCGTGCCGGCAGGTCACGCCCGCCGGGTTCGAGGGAGCGCTTTTGCACTTCGCGCCAGTTTTGGCGCACTGTTTGAAGCGATTGAACGATATCGTCAATGTCAAATACAGCCACAGTCAGCGCTCTCCGTCCTGATGTTGAAGCCGGCTAATCTTGCACCCACGGCAAACCGTGGAAACGCCAGCCGTTCTGGCTGCCGCGCTGTTGCTGCGCGTCCAGTTCGCCTTCGAATCCTTCCAGTACGTTGAAAACCTGCGTAAGACCCGCCTTGGCGGCTGCCTCGGCGGCCAGTGCGGAGCGGTTGCCGCTGCGGCACAGCAGCAGGACCACCGCCTCCTTGCCGGTCTTCGCTTCGAGTTCGCGTGCAAAGCGCGGATTGCGGTTCAGGCTTGTGCCGGTCGCCCATGCGACGTGCAAACTATCGGGTACATAGCCCACAAACTTGCGCTCTTCGGCGGAGCGCACGTCGACCAGTAGCGCTTCACCCGTTGAAAACAACGCCCACGCATCCTGCGGCGCAATCCCGCCGGCGTAGGGCAAACCCGCCGCTGCCGCGGCTTCGCGGGCCGTTGTCAGCGCCGCGTGTGTGCTTCGTTCTGCCAATTCAACCGTCATGACGTCTCCTTGCTCGTCCGTCTTGCCCGTTCAGTTTCCGCACTGAACGGAAGGGGCTGGCCAGGCACTACACCCACGTTTGAGCGTCGCCGCCTATAGCCATCAAAACGTACTATGCGAGCGCGGCGTCGAAAGCAGAACCAATAAAATCTGATTTCTAAAGAAGCACGACCACAGATGCTCAAGCAGCCAAGGGGGTATCCGTACCCTGCCCCTCAATTTCCACGCTGGTGTGGGCACGGCTGAAGCGCTCGTTGGGCGGCGTACCGTTCAGGTAGAAACCACCGATCGCGGCCTCGCGCTGGATCGCCGGGTTGTGCGACGCGATCACGCGGGCATTGCGCCAGTGGCGGTCGAGCCGCAGCGTCTCGCTGGTGGCCGACGCACCGCCCACTTCGAACACCAGCGTGGCGGCTTCCAGCACCTGGCCGATCACCACCTGCTGCGCTTGCCAGGCCTCGATGTCGAGCGCGAAATAGTCCTCCGTTTGCGCCCGGCCGGCCAGACGGTCCTGATAAATCTTCTCGAGCGAGCGCGCCGCCGATTCCACGACGCTGTCAGCGGCGTAAGCCAGGCTCGCGAGGCGCCCGATCACGCGCTGCGTCAGCGGATTGTCGCGCGGGCTCGAACGGCCCGGCACGCCGAAGGTGCGCGTGCGACCCTGCGCAAAGGCCACGCCGTCGCGCAGCACCGCCCGTGCGATACCAGCGAGTGTCGCCAGATGCACGGTCTGATAGAACGCCGGTTACGACGTATTGCATTTCGGCTCAGCGCCCTTGTAGCGCAGCAGAAACTGCTCTTCCGGAACCTCGACCTGATCGAAGCGAGTCGTGCCACTTGCAGTCAGGCGTTGGCCGAAGCCGTCCCAGTCATCCAGACGCGTGACTCCTCGCGCATCGCCCCGCACCAGCACGCGTACATCGTCGGTGCCGTCATGCGCAGCCACGTCGATCCAGTCGGCATACAGGCTGCCGGTGCTACCACATGGTGAAGCCGGCGCGCGCTAGCGCGCCGCTCACTCGGCCCACGCGTCCGGCAAGGTCTGCGTCAACGTCGACACGAAACGCGCGGTCTCGGCTTGCTGGGGCCGCGTAAAGATCTGCCGCGACGCGCCCTGTTCCACCACCACGCCGTTGCTCAGAAACACGACATCGCGCGCAATCGACGCCGCCAGCCGCAGGTCGTGCGTCGCCATCAGCATCGTCATGCCTTCGCTGGCGAGCTGCTTGAGCACTTCGACCACTTCGGCCGCCAGCCCCGGATCGAGCGCCGAGGTTGGCTCGTCGCACAGTAAGACCTCCGGCGACGGCGCCAATGCCCGTGCAATCGCAACCCGCTGTTGCTGACCACCGGAGAGCGTCGCGGGCCAGGCATCCGCCTTATGCGCGATGCCCACTTTCGTCAGCAATTCATGCGCGCGTTCCCGTGCCCGCGCCTTGTCCCACTTCTGAACCGTAAGGAGACCTTCCATCACGTTCTGGAGCACCGTCAGATGCGGGAACAACTGGAAGTTCTGGAACACCATGCCGGTGCGCCGCCGGATAGTCAGCACCGCATCGCGCGCAGGCTTGTGTTTGCGGCTGAATTCGAGCCGCTGATCGCCGAGTTCAAGCGACCCGCCTTCGGGAATCTCCAGCAGGTTCACGCAGCGCAACAGCGTGCTCTTGCCGCTGCCCGACGGGCCGATCAATGCCGTGACATTGCCGGAGGCGAGCGTGAGGTCCACCGAGCTCAACACCCGATGTTCGCCAAAGAATTTCTCGATGTTTTCCAGTTTGATCATCAGTTGCCCGCCTGGAAAAGTGCGTGACGGCCGAACCGCTGTTCGAGCTTCACCTGCGCCGATGACAATACTGAACTAAACACCAGATAAACCAGCGCCGCTTCCGTGTAGAGAATCAGCGGTTCATAGGTTACCGAAGCGATGCGTTGTGCCGCCTGAAACACCTCGGGCACGGTAAGCACCGCCGCGAGCGAGGTGTCCTTGACGAGCGAGATGAACGAGTTGGAGAGCGGCGGCAAAGCCACCCGCGCCGCTTGCGGCAGGATCGCGCGACGCAGTGCCTCAGTACGTGTCATCCCCATCGAATAGGCCGCTTCCCACTGCCCTTTCGGGATCGACTCGATCACCCCGCGAATCACCTCGGAGTTGTATGCACCGACGTTCAGCGAGAAGCCAATGATGGCCGCCGTCAAGGGATCAAGCACGATCCCCACATTCGGCAAGCCATAGAAGATCACAAACAGTTGCACCAGCAACGGTGAGCCGCGAATCAGCCAGACATAGAAGCGCACGATCGCCACTGCCCAGCGTGGGCCAAACAGGCGGATCAGGGCGGCAGCGAACGCCAGCGCCAGGCCGAGCGCGAACGATGCGAGAGTGAGCGGCACAGTAAACACAAGCCCCGCGTACAGCAGGGGCCACAGCGACTGCGCCATCAGATGCAACCAGGCTGGCATGATTCAGACCTTTCAGAGCGGTCCGGCGCTTACTGGGAGACGTCCTTACCGAAATACTTCTGCGAGATCTTCTCGTAGGTGCCGTCCGCCTTGATATCGGCGAGCGCCTTGTCGATCGCCGCGACCAGTGCCGGATCACCCTTGCGCAGCAGCACCGCCGACTTGTCGCTGTCAGCGGAATTGTCGAGCGCGACGATCTTCACCTGCGCATCCGGCTTGTGCTTCTTGAAGTCGAGGAACGACAGCGAATCATTGATCGTCGCATCGACGCGGCCCGAGGTCAGCAGGTCGATCGATTCGTTAAAGCCCTGCACGGGCACCACATCCGCACCGTGGTCCTTGGCGATCTTGCCGAAATTGCTGGTCAGCGTATTGGCCGACTTCTTTCCCTTCAGGTCGTCGAAGGTCTTGATGGTCGTATTGTCTGAGCGCACGATCAGCGCCGCATGCGAGGTAATGTACGGGGTCGAGAAATCATATTTGACCTTGCGTGCATCGGTAATGGCGACTTCATTGATCACGGCGTCGTAGCGGTTCACGTCGAGGCCGGCAATCAGGCCGTCCCACTTGCCTTCGACAAACTCCGGCTTCACGCCCAGGCGTTGCGCGATCGCGGTGGCGATTTCCACGTCGAAGCCGGTCAGCTTGCCTGATTCGTCATGGTAAGTGAACGGTGCATAGGTGCCTTCAGTACCGACCTTGAAGACGCCCGACGCCTTGATCTGGGCGAGTTCGTCTGAGGCGAATGCCGAGGTCACGGCTGCGGCCTGCAGGAGAGCAATCAACAGAATGGAACGAATCGACTTCATGAGAATGTGCTCCGTAGGTATTGGTATGGGGATTCAGTGCCTGCCCGGCTAGCCGCCCCGGCAGAGTGGGCGGACTGTAGCAAACGGCCCCCGTTTCTACAAAGCATGAAGTTTTCGAAGAATATGCGGATCGGTGATAAGGCGGAACGGCGCGGGTTAGGGTTGAAATTTTGGCTGGAATTATGCGGCCTTTTACCAGCAGCCCAGCGAGAGTATCTCGCCTGCCATGATGATCGCCGTGCCGACGCCATTACAATATGCATTGAAACCCGAGTTCGGCCCGCTTGCTCCGCTGCAATGGTGCAATGATGGTTCAATGCGGTCGCGTCGCCAGTTCGCGCGATGTGTATTGGCTCGCAAGCGGAACCTCTGCACGGACCCGCGTGTTCACGACTGCGAGGATCTATGTTCGACGGCATATTCCACATCGTGACGGATCGGGACGGACACCGTCATTTCTATGCCTATTCGGACAGCTTCGTCGTAGCCACGCTTCTTGTGATTGCGTTGCTACTGCTCATCCTGCTGTCCAGCGCACTCTGCTACTACCTCACCCGCTTCATCATGCTGTGGATCGTCGGCCGGCTCGCGCGTGGCGAACGCCGCAAGTGGTTGCAAGCCGCCGTGAAGCACAAGGTGTTCGACCGCCTCGCGCCGCTCGTACCCGCGTACTTCGTTTATCTGTCCGCGCCGCTGATATCAGGGCTGTCGTTTCCGGTGGTCTATTTGTTGGGGCCGCCGCTTGAGACCCTCGCCGCGTGCTACATGGTGCTGACGACGCTGCGTGCAGCCTTCGCCTTCCTCGCCAGCATTGAAGATCGCTACAGCCACTTTCCGCACGCGAGCGAGCGGCCCATCAAGAGCTTCCTGCAGGTCACCACCATCGTCCTGTATCTCGCCGCCCTGATCGCGCTCATCTCCCTGCTGCTGCATCGCTCGCCGGCCTACTTCCTCACCGGCGTGAGCGCGATGACCGCGCTCCTGATCATCATCTTTCGCGACTCGCTGCTGGGCTTTGTCGCCAGTATTCAACTGGCCGCGTACGACATGCTGCGCGTGGGCGACTGGATCGAAGTGCCTGGCTTCGTAGCCGACGGCACGGTCGTCGACATCGCCTTGAACACGATCACGGTGCGAAATTTCGACAACTCGATTGTCACAATACCCAGCTATGTATTGCTGAGCAATGGCGTCAAGAACTGGCGGGGCATGGTCGAATCCGGCGGACGGCGTCTCAGGCATGAGATTCATCTGGACGTCGACAGCATCCGCTTTGGCGATGAGGAACTGTTCGCGAAGCTGCAGACGAGCACGGATTTGCAGACCCCACTGATTTTCGCGGAGGAGGACCCGCGCCTGACCAATCTCGGCATCTTTCGCCGCTATCTGATGGCGTATTTTCGCCAGCACCCTGCGATTCGAACCGACATGTCGCTGGTGGTCCGGCTTCTGCAATCGACCGAGCGCGGTCTGCCCCTGGAGGTGTTCCTGTACATCGACGACACCGACTGGGAATCGTTCGAACGCATCCAGTCGGATATGCTTGACCACGTGTATGGGGTCCTGCCGCAGTTCGGATTACGCGTCTGGCAGAAGCGCTAGCGCGCCACCGCCAATCCGGGCATCCCGCGCTCGCTGCTGCACTACTTGCGCACCCACACCACGTCGCGATTCACCGCGTACAGCAGACAACCGGTATGGCCGGCGCTGCAGGCAACCAGCGCATCGTTGATCGGATCGACGCCCGAACCGGCGCCCCACGCGCCATCCGGCGCAATCGCAAACGCACGCGGATTTCGCGCGCTCAGGAATCGTGTGTACGCCTGACGACCTTGCGCGCTCAGATAAGGTACGGCCGCGACGTCGACAAGCGCGGCGAACTTCGTAGCCGGCGGCTGCGCGTTGAGCCGCGGCCAGACCACTGTGTTGTCGACCGCGTAGAGCTGGCAATACTGTGTCAGCTCCCAGCATTTGTCCAGCACGTCCCGACCCGGGTCGAAGCCCCCCGAACTCCACACGGCACTCGTAGCGCCGATCGCGATCGCGCGCGGCAGCGGTGCGGCCAGGAAGCCGCGATAGAGCGTTTCGCGTTGCTTATCGTTCAGGTACGGCACCGCGGCGAGGTCGTTGATATCCGCATACGCACTCGCCGCGCGCGCACTGTCCGGCAAATACTCCGGGTCGACCTCCTGGCTCGGCATGCCGATGCTCGCGAGAAACGTGTCGGCTTTCTGCACCCACAACGGCAGGCCAGCTCCCGACGCGGTCATCGCATGCGCATCTTTCTGAAATACCCCATAGTCGATCAGTTCCGCGCGGCCGCCCGCTGCGGTGTACTGCCTGAACATCGCATGCCAGGTTGGGGTGGAGAAGATCTGGTCGTTGTCGCCGAAGAACCAGATCGAGCGCAGCTTCGTCTGCGCACCGAATTGCCTTGCCGCGCTGATCAGGCTCGCATCCGGACTTTGGCAATCGGACTCCTTCACGCCCCCGGCAAAGCTGACGAGTCCCTTGACGTCAGGCGGATTGAGCGTGCCGAACGCGAGGGTATTCCATCCACCCATGCTTTTGCCGGCAACCACAATGTGTGAAGTATCGATGCCGGGTTGCAGCTTGACATAGTCAAGCACCTTACGGATGTCCCGCGCGGCATCGAGACCGATCGCGGCGACGTCGCAGCCATGCGGTCTCGGCTGGCCCTCTGAACCGGCATAGCCACGCATCATCGGCAGCGCGACCGCATACCCGCGCGAAAGGAAATAGTAGGGAATAAAGTTATCGGCGACGCGCGGCGTGTTGGGCGGATCGTCCGACGCGCCATGATTCACGACGACAAGGGGAAACGGCCCACCGTGCGAAGGCATGAACAGCGTCACCTGCAAGTGCAACGGCGGCGACGATTCAACCGGCACGCTCAGGAGCTGCTCGTTGAGCGGCGCGCGCGGCGCGGCTTCAGCAGGAATCGTTGAATCAGCGTGGCTCACCCGCGTCAACAAGGTAAGCGGCACCGCAAGAAGAAGCAAAACGATTCGCAAGATCGATCGCGGCATGTCCGGCTTTTTGTTGTTGGCGCAAAATGGTGTGGAATGGCGTGAATGCCGCAGAGGCGGCCTGCCTTCGTTTAACGGCAGGCGCAGACAAAACTGAAGATCGGTCCGCACGACGTATCTGCACAACGTGCCGGCACACCGGCGCGCGCCGTTACATTTCTGTAAGCGCGATGTCCGTGTGGGCGTTGACGAAGCCGGGCGGGTTCGTCAAAAGACCTGGCCCGTAGACGCAAAGTCTTGGGCCAGGGTCAAGCTCATCACCGCTCAACCGCGTGCGGCTCCTTGAGCTTGTTAGCGACGCGAATCGCATCAAAGTAAGCGGCGTTCGGCGGACGCTTCAGATACTGCCCCGCTCCGCGTACCGCACGCAGATCGCCGTTCGTCCAGGCAAGCGCACCACGTGTGAGCGTATGGGTTGCGACACCCTGCACCGTCATGCCTTCGAACACATTGAAGTCCACCTTCTGGTGATGTGTCTTGACCGAAATAGTCCTGGTCGCAGCCGGGTCCCACACCACGACATCCGCATCAGCGCCCACCTGGACCGCCCCTTTGCGCGGATACAGGTTGAAGATTTGCGCGGCGTTGGTCGACGTGATGCGCACGAACTCGTTAGGCGTCAGGCGCCCCGAATTCACGCCGTGATGCCAGAGCACCGACATGCGATCTTCGACACCGCCGCAGCCATTTGGAATCTTCGTAAAGTCCTCACGGCCCATGGCCTTTTGCGACGCGCAGAATACGCAGTGATCGGTCGCGGTGGTATGCAGTTGCCCTGCTTGTAGCCCGCTCCACAACGCCTCTCGATGTTCGGCCGAGCGAAACGGCGGGCTCATCACGTGAGCCGCTGCGCGAGTCCAGTCGGGATCGCGATAGACCGCTTCATCGATCACCAGGTGCCCCGGCAAGACTTCGCCGAACACCCGCAGGCCTTCGCTGCGCGCCCGTGCAATCGCGTCCGCTGCGTCTTTGGACGACACGTGCACGATATAGACCGGCACGCCCAGCACCTGCGCGATCCGGATCGCCCGGTTGGCCGCCTCGCCTTCCACTTCGGGCGGACGCGACAGCGGATGCGCTTCCGGCCCGGTGATGCCGCGTGCCAGCAACTGGCGCTGCAACTGGAACACCAGTTCGCCGTTTTCCGCATGCACGGTAGGCAGCGCACCGAGTTCGAGAGAACGCGCAAAGCTGTTCACCAGCACTTCGTCGTCGGCCATGATGGCGTTCTTGTACGCCATGAAGTGCTTGAAGCTCGACACGCCATGCTCATGGACGAGCGTGCCCATGTCGCGATGCACCGATTCGTCCCACCATGTCACGGCGACGTGAAATCCGTAGTCGGATGAGGCTTTCTCGGCCCAGCCGCGCCAGGACTGAAACGCCTCCATCAGCGACTGGCGCGGACTCGGAATCACGAAGTCGATGATGCTCGTGGTGCCGCCCGAGAGGCCCGCTGCGGTGCCCGTATAAAAATCGTCGCTGGCGGTGGTGCCCATGAAGGGCAGTTCCATGTGCGTGTGCGGATCGATGCCGCCTGGCATCACATACTGTCCGTGCGCGTCGACAATCGACGCGCCCGCCGGAACCTCCAGGTCCGGGCCGATCTGCAGGATCGTGCCGCCGTCCTGCGGGTCCGCACACAACACGTCCGCCCGCCAGCTACGGTCCGCGTCGATTACCGTGCCGCCGCGAATCAGGGTTGTCATCTTGCTGCCTCCTCATTGACTACCACGTGTTCATTGCCGCTGTCACTGCATCAAACCGGCGGGCGACCTGACCCGCCCGCTCGACGCGCACCTCATGCGCTGGCAACCCGCGCACTCGGTCCTTTACTCAACCTCATCCAGGCGCTGTAGACGATGGACGCGAGCGCGAGGCCCACAAACCACGCATACGTGTAGAGCGTATTAAAGAATGCCGGCACGTTCGGGAACTCCGCCGGAAACGCGGTATGCAAAAACCCGGGTAGGTTCGGCAACACGCCCACCAGTAACGCCACCACGGCACCGATATTCCAGCCGCCTGTGTAACTGTACTCGCCGTTTTCGTCGAACAGTTCGCGCGGATCAAGCCGCGTACCGCGAATCAGGAAGTAATCGACCATCAGGATACCGGCGACGGGCCCGAGCAAGGCCGAGTAGCCCACCAGCCACGTGAAGATATAGCCTTGCGTCGTGGCCAGAATCTTCCACGGCATCATCACGATCGCAATGGTCGCGGTAATCATGCCGCCCACGCGATACGAAATTCCCTTCGGCCAGAGGCTTGAAAAATCATAGGCCGGACCGACGAGATTGGCTGCGAGGTTGCAGCACATCGTGTCAAGCGTCAGGATCACCAGCGCAACGCCTACGCCAATGCCGGTCATGCGGCTGGTGAGATCGATAGGATCCCAGATTGCCTTGCCGTAGATGACCACCGTCGCCGACGTCACCACCACGGAAATCACCGAGAGCAAGGCCATCGGCGCCGGCAGGCCAATCGACTGACCGATGATCTGGTCGCGCTGCGAACGGGCAAAGCGTGTGAAGTCAGGAATGTTCAGTGCGAGCGTGGCCCAGAAGCCCACCATGGCGGTCAGCCCCGGCCAGAAGGTCAGCCAGAAGAGCCCCTCCTTCTTGCCGCCGGCCACGAACTGCGACGGCGCCGACAGCATCGAACCGATACCGCCAGCCTTCGACGTGGCCCACCACACGAGCGCGATACACATCACCACCTTGATCGGTGCCGACCAGCTTTCGAGCCAGCGGATCGAATCGGTGCCATGCACAATGAAGTAGATCTGCAAGGCCCAGAAGACGAGAAAACACGCCAGTTGCCCGAGCGAAATGTCGAGAAACGGCAGCGCGTCGCCATGCAGCGCATTGCCGGTCAGGATATTGAGCAGCGTATAGATGGCGCTGCCGCCAAGCCAGGTTTGAATCCCATACCAGCCGCACGCCACGATCGCCCGCAGCATGGCCGGGAGTTTTGCTCCTTGGGTGCCGAACGACGAACGCACCAGCACCGCGTACGGAATGCCGTGTTTGGCGCCCGCATGGCCGATCAGCAGCATCGGCACCAGCACGATCAGGTTGCCCAGCAGCACCGTCACCACCGCCTGCCACGGCGACATGCCCTGCTCCGTCAAGCCGGCTGCGAGCATGTATGAGGCGATATTCATGACCATCCCCACCCACAGCGCCGCGAAGTGATACCACTTCCACGTGCGCTGCGCGACGCCGGTCGGAGCCAGGTCGTCGTTGTAAAGACTGCTGCCTTGCGCGCCGGCCACTAGCTGCGGATCGACGGTTTGCGCTGTCTGCTTCATTGAATGATCTCCACTGGGTCGTTGTTTAGGCCTGCGCATCTTCTGGGAATGCTTAAGGCCGATTGGGAACAGGCTTCAGTACAGGCGCTTCATTCTTTGCGAGCCCCCTTGCAGGGCGGGCTCTTGCCTCCAGGCAGATTTTCGCCTGCTTCCTCAGGCGGCGTTCGCGGTGGCCTGCGGTGCAGCTTCCGGCTCGCCTGTGTTCATACGTGCCGGGTTGTTCGGATGTGTGGTCCAGTTCGCGTACTCACCGGCATCGACGCGTTCCATCGTAATGCACTGCTCGACCGGGCATACGTGCATACATAAATTACACCCCACACATTCGGAGTCCACCACTTCAAAATGCCGGACGCCATCCTTTTCGCGCGTGATGGCCTGGTGCGCGGTGTCTTCGCAGGCGATAT
>JBEKNG010000101.1:0-11342 GCA_049523075.1 Paraburkholderia sp. | reverse complement strand
TGCCGACACGGCGGGCGTGGAGGCGGTGGGTGTCGCGGATGTGCAGGTGCCTACGCAACCTCGCGGCGACATCTGGTTGCACTTCGCGTCCATACGGTCGACGCTGAACCGCTACGTGTCGGCGCGAGACATTCTGCAAGGCACCGTCAATCCGGAACGGATCCGCGGCAAATTGGTGCTGGTGGGCCTAACCGGCATCGGCGTGACCGACATGCGCACGACCCCATTGGGGGAACTGGTACCAGGCATCGAAATTCAGGCGCAAGTCATTGAGACGATTGTCGAGGGACGATTCCTGCGCCGCCCCACATGGCTGAAGTGGGCAGAAACTGCCTTTATTATGGCGTTCGGACTGCTGATCATCTGGTATGTGCCGCGCCCCCGATCGCGGGTTGCACTATTCCTGAGAGCCGTTCCCAAGGCTTCCACCGTCCTGGGTGTCCTGCTGCATGTACTCAACGTTGTGTGTTGCTTCTTCATTTTTGTGCGTCTCGGACTGCTGGTCGATGCCGCCTCGATTTTCATTATCCTGTCCGCAGTCATGGGCTGCTTTTTTTCACGCACGTTGCTCCAGATTGCCGAACAATCCAGAACAGACGCCGCGTATGCACAGGAGCGTGAAGGCGACGACCCCACCGGTAAGGCGCCACGATCTTGAGGCGGCGGTTGCGTGAGCGGTCCTTGAGTGAGCACGCCATCTCCAATCGCCCACGCCCTTCCTGTACCATCTACCGATCGAATTTCATTCACGTTGGCATGAGTACAGACAGTCAATCCCAGGTTCCTCTTTCATCGTCCGGGCCCGTTCGGATGGCAGACGTCGCCCGTCTCGCGGGCGTGTCGAAGATGACAGTTTCGCGCGTTCTCACCGGGCAGCATGTTGCGGCCGAGACGCGCGAGCGCGTGCTGCGCATCGTCGCGGAAACCGGCTATGTCGCCGACGCGAGCGCCGGTGCGCTATCGTCAGGACGGTCTAATTTTGTCGTCGTGCTGGTGCCGTCTCTCTCCAGTTCCAACTTCTCCGACATGGTGCGCGGGATCAACGACGTCGTCGAATCGCGCAACCTGCAACTGCTGCTCGGTAACACCGATTACCTGCTGGAACGCGAGGAAGCGCTGATCAAGACGCTGCTGCGCTATCAGCCGCGCGGCATTGTGCTGGCAGGCGGTCACCATACCGACGAGGCGCGCTCGCTTCTGACGCGAGCGCGGATTCCGGTGATCGAGACGTGGGAGTTGCCACGGCATCCGGTCGACCGCGTCGTCGGTTTTTCGAACGCCGAAGCGGCGAGCACCATGGTGCACTATCTCTACCAACGGGGTTATAAGCGCATCGGCTTCGTCAGCAGCGCGTCAAAGCTGGACCTGCGTGGCATCGCGCGGCGGCGTGGGTATCTGAATGCGGTGCGCGCAGAGGCTCGCCATGAGCCGCGTGATATCACGCAAACCGAATGGACGACCAACATGGCGCACGGTCTTGCGATGGGACATGGTGCAGCGGCGCTCGACCTGTTGCTCGAACGCTGGCCGGATACCGACGCGGTGATGTGCGCGAGCGATATTCATGCGTTCGGCGTAATCATGGCCTGCCATCGCCGCGGCGTCGTCGTGCCCCGCGATATTGCGGTGGCGGGGTTCGGCGATTTCGAAGTATCGCGGCACTGCTATCCGACCATCACCACCATCTCCGTCGATGCGTACGGTATCGGTCATGCGGCGGGCGAGTCGCTCCTCACCGCGGTCGACGAGATCGAGCACGGGGCGAAACAGAGCAAATCACGCCGCGAGAAGGACGCGCCAGCGCGCGAACGGCGCGAGACGCCGAAGCTCGTCAAGATCCACTACGAGGTCGTGCAGCGCGAGAGTGCATGACGACCTCTGACGGCGTCAATGATTGTGTCGCGACTCCCCGCGCGTTTCGATGATGTTCAGATACAGCGTGGCGGGTTCGAGGCACGCGCCCTTGCCTTGCTGCCCGACCATGCTGCGGTAGATTTCCTCCCACGGCGTATTGTTGTCGAGCTTCGGCAACTGGTACGCGGCCCGGCGTTGCGCCATCTCTTCGTCTGGAATCAGGACGTCGACCTTGCGCGAGTTGAGATCGATGCGCAAACGGTCACCGGTTTTCAGCAGTGCCAGGTTGCCACCTACGGCGGACTCCGGCGACACGTTCAGGATCGACGGACTTGCCGACGTGCCGCTCTGACGGCCGTCGCCCAAGGTCGGCAGCGTGTCGATGCCCCGTTTTAACAGCGCCGCGGGCGGTTGCATATTGACGACCTCCGCGCCGCCCGGATACCCGACCGGTCCGCAATTGCGGATCACCAGCACGGAACGGTCATCGACGCCAAGTTCCGGATCTTCGATCCGCGCGTGATAATCCTCAGGCCCTTCGAACACGATCGCCTTGCCTTCGAATACGTCGGGATGCGCCGGGTCCGAGAGGAAGCGTTTGCGGAATGCCTGATCGATCACGCTGATCTTCATCACGGCGCTATCGAACAGGTTGCCGGACAGCACCACATAGCCGGCGGCTTCCCTGAGGGGAGTGTCGTAGGCGCGAATCACCTCGCGGTCAGCTTGCGGAACCGCGGCAAGATCCTCCTCGAGCGTGCGGCCCGTGACGGTACGCACACTGCCGTCCAGCTTGCCGGCTACCAACAGTTCGCGCATCACAGCGGGTACGCCGCCCGCGCGATGGAATGCCTCGCCGAGGAAACGCCCCGCAGGCTGGCAGTCCACCAGAAGCGGTATGTCAGGACCGAGGCGCTGCCAGTCATCGAGCGTGTGCTCGACACCCATGTGACGTGCAATCGCGATCATGTGAATCGGACAGTTCGACGATGCGCCAAGCGCCGCCGCTGCCACGACCGCGTTTTCGAAGGCGCCCTGGGTCATGATGTCGGACGGCCGTAAATTCTCGGCAACCATGTCGACGATGCGCTTGCCGGTGTGATACGCCATCCAGCCGCGTTCACGATGAGGGGCCGGAATTGCAGCGCAGTTAGGCAGGGACATGCCAAGCGCTTCGGCGAGCGAATTCATCGACAGTGCCGTGCCCATTGTGTTGCAGTGCCCGGCAGATGGCGCGGAAGACGACACCTCTTCAATGAACTGCTCGTAGCCGATTTCACCGGCCGACAGGCGCTTTCGCGCGTCCCAGATCACGGTGCCGGAACCCGCGAGCTTGCCTTTCCACCAGCCGTCGAGCATTGGGCCGCCGGACAGCACGATTGAAGGAATATTGACGGTGGCGGCCGCCATCAAACACGCGGGCGTAGTCTTGTCGCATCCGGTGGTGAGCACCACGCCGTCGATCGGATAGCCGTGGAGGATCTCCACCAGGCCGAGATACGCGAGATTGCGGTCGAGCGCGGCGGTGGGCCGCTTGCCGGTTTCCTGGATTGGATGCACCGGAAATTCCAGCGGGATGCCGCCCGCGTCGCGGATGCCGTCGCGTACCCGCTGTGCGAGCTGCAGATGGTGGCGGTTGCATGGCGCGAGATCGGAGCCGGTCTGTGCGATGCCGATGATCGGCTTGCCCGATTGCAGCTCCTCGCGCGTAATGCCGTAGTTCATGTAGCGCTCGAGATAGAGCGCGGTCATGCCGGGATCGGAGGGATCATCGAACCAGCGGCGGCTGCGCAAGCGTCGTCCGGGCGTGCCGTCGGCGCTCTTCGGATTGTCATGGGATGAATTGTCGTGAGACATGATGTCGTCCGGTAGAGGTGTGGGTGTGAGGAGAGGATCGTCAGGCCTTCCAGTGGGTCGCATGTGCCGCAATACAGGGCGCTATTTGGGCGAGCAGCACGTCCGGGTCTTTCGGGTCGGCAAGGACGTGTAACGTGTAATGTTGCGCCAGCGCTGCTATATCTGCATCGGGATACCGGGTAACTACCAGCATCTCCGCATTGTGCATGCTATTGCCTCATGTTAAAGTTGGCCCGTTGGTTACCGGTAACCATAACGCAACCGGACGCGCATGTCTAGCAGATCTCTTCGACGTAAGCGCGGGCCTGCTCGCGAGTTTGGTCCCTATGGCGCGGGCTTTTTGAGTGGCAACTAGTTAGGAAAGCAAAATGAACAATTCGGCTATTGAGGTCTACGACGAACGTGCCCAGGATCTGCTCGCGAGCGATGCAAAGCTGGAGAAGCTTGCCACCGGCTGCATCTGGAGCGAAGGCGCGGTCTGGATGCACGAGGACAACTCCGTGCTATGGAGCGACATTCCAAACAACCGGATGATGCGCTGGCACCCGGACGAGGGCGCGAGCGTCTGGCGCGATCGGGTGGAATTTACGAATGGTCACTATCGTGAAGCGGACGGCAGCCTGCTACATTGTTCTCACGGACAGCGTGCAGTGATTCGCACTCGATTCGGCCCGAATCTCAGCCAGCCTGTCGATGAGATCGTCGTCGACCATTATCATGGCCGTCGCCTGAATTCGCCTAACGACGTGGTGGTGAAGAGCGACGGAACGATATGGTTCACCGATCCGCCTTATGGCATTTTGTCCGACTACGAGGGGCACCAGGCTGCCCAGGAAATGCGCGGTTGCTACGTCTTTCGCTTCGACCCGCGCGATCAGACGCTGGACGTCGTGACGGATCTTCTGGTTTTCCCGAACGGACTGGCATTTTCGCCGGACGAGTCGCTGCTTTACGTGTCGGATACGTCAATGATCCCGCACGGGGACGAGGGCTTCCACGATATCCGCGTGTTCGATGTCGTAGGCGGCCGGTCTTTGAGCAACGCCCGGATCTTCACGACCATCGCCGATGGTGAAGGGGTGGCAGACGGGTTTCGGCTGGACAGCCGGGGTTGGGTTTTCACCAGCAGCGCGATTGGGATACGGGTCTTTCACCCTGACGGCACGCGACTTGCGCTTATCCCTGTACCGGAGAAGGTGGCGAACCTGACGTTCGGCGGCAAGAACCGTGACGAGATGTTGATCGTCGCATCAACGTCTCTGTACCGTATAAAAGTGAATGCGCAGGGTATTCAGCGCCCGTAGCGATGATTCCCCGCGGGCGCCGAACCATCAATCCTCAGGTTGCCTAACCTCGCCTCGATCGCGACACCGCGTGGCAGCTAGCCACGCGGCTCGATGACCCTGGTTTCAGTTTGCACTGTGCTCATTGTTGCTCGCGACGAGTGCCGGCGTTGCTGCCACCTGGGCGAGTTCGTTGCTCGACCAGCCGCCGCCTAGCGCATGCAGAAGTTGCACGTTCGCGCTCAGCTGACGGGTCTGGACGTCGAGCACGCCACGCTGTGCCTCGAGCTCCACGGTCTGCGCCTCCACGACGTCGAGGTAACCCACGGTGCCTTGCTTGTACTGACGCAACGCGAGATCCACAGTGGTCTGAGCCGACGTGGCGGCGTTGCGTTGCTCGTCAAGCGCGGTGCCGAGGTATGACAGCAACGCGAGGTTGTCCTCAACCTGCTGGAACGCGGACAACACCACGCCGCGATAGCGCTCGCCGGCTTCGTCGGTTGCCGCTTTGGCAGCATCGAGTCGCGCGCGACGATAGCCGCCGTCGAAGATGTATTGCACGAGCTGTGGACCGATCGCCCAGAACGCATTGGGTGCGCTAACCAGCCCGGCGTAAGCCGCGCTTTGCACACCCCCTTGCAAGCCGAGGGTGATGTCCGGGAAGTAAGCGGCACGCGCGACGCCAATCTGTGCGTTGGCCTCCGCGACCCGGCGCTCCGCTGCCGCGACGTCTGGCCGACGCTGCAGCAGCGTGGAAGGCAGACCCGTGGGAATCGCTGGCAACGGGATGGCGGCGGTCTGCTGCGGCAGACTGAATTCCGAGGCCGACGCGCCGACCAGTACCGCGATTGCGTGTTCGAACAGTGCGCGCTGCGCGAGGTTTTGCGACAGTTGCGACTGTGCCGACGAGAGCTGCGTTTGCGCGCGCGACACATCGAGACCGGACACGATCCCGCTGTTATGCAGGGTCTGCGTGAGTTGCAGGGCTTTCGCGTACGCCACCTCAGTGTCGTTCAAAAGCTCCGTTTGCTGATCGAGACCTCGCAGCTGGATGTAACTGTCCGCGAGTTCCACCTGCAGGCTCAGCCTCACCGAGGCCAGATCGGCCTTGGTCGCCTGCGCCTCGTCCTTGCCCGCCACCACGGAGTCGCGTACGCGGCCCCAGAGGTCGAGATCGTATTTGACTGACACGCCGAGCGTGGCGGAGTTGTAGTCAGCCGGCCCTGTGCCGCGCAACGGCGCGGTGTCGGATTGGCGCTCGCGCAACGGCGCGGCGCCCGCGCTGATGGTCGGATAAAGTCCAGACTCGACTTGCGCCACAAACGCCTGTGCCTGCTGATAGTGTGCGTACGCAGCGCGCAGATCGGTGTTGTTGGCGAGCAGGCGCGTTTCGAGGTCGTCGAGTTGTGGGTCGCCATACATCTTCCACCAGCCGTTCCGGTCGATCTGGTCGGCAGGCTGTGCGCTGGTCCACGGGCCCACCGTCTTGTATTGCGCGGCGATCGGCGTCGCTGGCACCTGGTACTTCGGTGCGAGCGAGCAGGCGGAGAGCGCCATCACACCTGTGAGCAGCGCCGGAAATCCATACTTAACCATGTGCCGCTGCCTTCTTGTCAGCCGCCGTCGCAACCTGCACGTGGTCTCCGTCGGCGAGTCCGTCGGGCGGTGTATCGATCACACGATCGGTCGCGGCCAATCCTGCGCCGATCTCCACCGAGTCGCCGAGGTCGCGGTTGATCTTCACATGCTTGAACTGCACCTCGTCGTTTGCGCCCAATGTGGCGACCGTGAGGCCGCGGCTATCGAAAACCAGGGCGCTGGCCGGGACCCGGATCGCATTGGCGGAGACGGGCAGGCTGAATTTCAGGCTGGCAAAACCGCCGGGCAGCAACTTGCCGTCGGCATTGTCCACCAGCAACTGCACGAGTGTCGTGCCCGAATTCGAATTGACCGAATCCGCCGCTGCCACGACGCGCGCGGTGAACTGCTGGTCGGGATACTCGGGCACAGTCAGCGTGGCGGTCGTGCCGTCATGGATCGCCGGGGAGTAGTTCTGCGGCACTTGCACGTACACGCGCAACTGCTTGACCTCGGACACTGCGAACAGCTCCTGGCCGACGCCACCGCTGCCTGCGTTCACGAGCGCACCGACGTCGGTATCGCGGGCTGTCACCATGCCATCGAACGGTGCCACGATGCGCGCGAACGCCTTGGTGGCAACGAGACGATCGACGTTGGCCTTCGCCGCTGCCGCGATAGCGGCTCTCGCGGTGTAGTCGGCGGTACGTTGGTCGACATCCTGCTGGGCGACGGAATCGGTGCCGCGCAGCGCTTCCCAGCGCTTGGCCGTGGTCCCCGCAACCAGCGCATTCGCCTCCGCACTCTGGAGATCGGCGCGTGCCTGCAGCAGTTGCTGGTCGAGCTCGGGCGTGTCAATTTCGGCGAGCACCTGGCCCGCTTTGACATGTGCGCCGATATCGACATTCCATGACTTCAGATAGCCGCTGACCTGCGCGAAAATCGGCGCCCGTGTAAAGGCCTCGAGGCGTCCGGGCAATTGCAGGGACGGGCCGCTGGCATCGCGGATGGGCTGGATCACAGTGACGGTCGGCACCGCCTGGGCATCGGTCCAGGTCTTCAGCTTGCGAGCGTCGACGACGCGCAGCGTCAGGCCCGCAGCGACGATGCCGAGGACGACGAGGACGCCGACTATGCCCGCGTTCCTCAGTGGACGGCGCGAGGGCGGATTAACGGGGAAAGCGGAATCAGACGACATGTGCAGGACCTCCCGAGACGGCTGCCGGGGTAGCTGCGCGCCCGGGGCGCGCATGGACGATACAGAAAATGACGGGGACGAGGAACAGCGAAGCGGTCGTGGCAAACAGCAGACCGCCAATCACGGCACGGCCAAGCGGCGCGTTTTGCTCGCCGCCTTCGCCAAGCGCGAGCGCCATCGGCGCCATTCCGATGATCATGGAAAGCGCAGTCATCAGAACGGGTCGGAAGCGCGTAAAGCCTGCTTCAAGCGCGGCCTTGAACGGGTCGCCGTGTTCTGCAAGACGCTCGCGGCAGAAACTGACCACCAGAATCGAGTTGGCCGTGGCCACCCCCATGCACATGATGGCTCCGGTCAGTGCGGGCACCGAGAGGGTGGTGTGGGTTGCGAACAGCATCCAGACAATGCCCGCCAGTGCGGCCGGCAACGCGGTCACGATCACGAACGGATCAGCCCAGGACTGGAAATTGACCACGATGATCAGATAGATCAGCACCACCGCGCCCAGCAGGCCGAACAGCATGCCGGAAAAGGCACTGTTCATGGTCTGCACCTGACCCAGCAGTGCGACGGTCGAGCCCTTGGGCAATGCCTGGGCGTTGTCGTGCACGATGCGCTGGATATCGGAGGCCACCGCGCCGAGGTCGCGGTCCTGGGTGGTCGCGAAGATCTCGACCATGGGCTGGATGTTGTACTGGCTGACCACCTCATTGGTGCTGGTGCGTTGGACCGTCGCGAGACCACCGAGTATCTGCGAGGTGCCGCCCGCGCGTGCGGTGATCGGCAGGTTTTGCAGCGCGGCGAGCGAATCGAGGCTGTATTGCGGCGTTTGCATCACGATCGGATACGACACGCCGTTTGCATTGTTCAACCAGAACGTGGGCGCCACCTGGCTCGAACCCGCGAGGTTCACGACCATGCTGTTGGTCACGTCGCCCTCGGTGATACCCAGCAATTGCGCGCGGGTCCGGTCGACGTCGACGTTAAACGTCGGGTTGGCGTGCGACTGAGCGATCCGTGCATCGACCACGCCAGGCACATCGCGAACCGCGCGCAGGATACGGTCGGCGTAGGCGAAGTTGGCATCGAGGTTATTGCCGCGAATCTGCAGGTCGATCGGCGCGGGCGAACCGAAGTTCAGGATCTGACTGATGATGTCCGCGGGCGGAAACGAGAACGTGACGCCTGGGAATTCCCGCGGCAATTGCTCGCGCATTTCGCGCACGTATTCGTCGGTCGGACGATGGCCTTCGTTCAGCGCAATCTGGATGTCGCCGTCCTGCGAGCCAACCGTGCCGGTGTTGTTGTACGCGGTGTTGATGCCGCTCACCGGCAGGCCCATGTTGTCGACCACGGTGCCAAGATCGGCCGGCGGAATGATCTCGCGGATCGCGCCTTCGACATTGGCGAAGATCTGTGCGGTCTTCTCGACACGCACCCCGACCGGCGCACGCACGTGCATCAGGATCTGTCCTGAGTCGACCGCAGGAAAGAAGTTGCGGCCGAGAAACGGCACCAGTGCGAAGGAGAGCATCACAAAGCCGAGAAAGCCCGTGACGAACGGACGCCGGTGCGTCAGGGCCAGTTCGAGCAAGCCGTGGTATTTGGCACGTACCTTTTCAAAGCGCGCTTCGAAGCCGCGCTGGAAGCGGCCGAGCGGACCCGGGCTCTTCGACGCATGCTCGTGCTCGCCTTGTACGTGCTGTTTCAGCAGATACTTGGCCATGGTCGGAACGAGGGTTCGCGACAGGATGAACGACGAGATCATCGCGAAGATCACCGCTTCAGCCATCGGCACGAACAGAAAGCGTGCGACGCCGTTCAGGAAGAACATCGGCACGAACACGATACAGATACACAGCAGCGAGACGAACGCCGGCGTGACGATCTGGGCGGCGCCGTCGAGGATCGCGGTCTCCACCTCTTTGCCGTGCTCCAGGTGCCAGTTGATGTTTTCGATCGTCACCGTCGCATCGTCAACCAGAATCCCCACCGCTAGCGCGAGGCCGCCGAGCGTCATGATGTTCAGCGTCTCGCCGAGCGCGGACAGCGTGGCAATGGAGCCGAGAATGGCGAGCGGGATCGAGGTGGCGATGATGATGGTCGAGCGCCAGCTGCCGAGGAACAGCAGGATCATCAGGCTGGTCAGCACGGCCGCAATCACGCCCTCACGCGCCACGCCGGAGATGGCGGCACGTACGAACAGCGACTGGTCGCCGATAGCATCGATCTGCAGATTGTCCGGCCATGAGGCCTTCCCTGCGGCGACCTGAGCCTTGATGCCGGAAATGATCCCGAGCGTGGAAACCGAACCGTTTTTGAGCACCGACATCAGCACCGAACGTTTGCCGTTCACGTGCACGATATTGGTCTGCGGCGGGCTGCCGTCGCGGACATTGGCAATGTCGCGGATGTAGACCGTGGTGCCGTTGACCGCCTTGATCGGCAAATCGCCCAAGGCCTTGATCTGCGACGGTGCATCGTTCAGTTGCAGCGTGTATTCGTAATCGCCAATCTTTTCTGTACCGACCGGCGTGATCAGGTTCTGGCCGGCGAGCGCATTGGCGACGTCCTGGGCGGACAAGCCGCGTGCCTGCATGGCGACCGGGTCGACGTCGATCTGCACCTCGCGCGTCTTGCCGCCGAACGGATACGGAATAGCCGCGCCGGCGACCGTCGTGAGAACCGGGCGGACCGCGTTCAGGCCAAGGTCACCGAGATTCTGCTCGGTCAGCCCGTTGCCGGACAGCGCCAACTGGATGATCGGCACGGTCGACGCGTTGTAGTTCAGGATCAGCGGCGGGGTCGTACCGGGAGGCAGCTGGCGCAACTGGGTTTGGGCGACTGCCGTTACCTGGGCATTGGCCGTGGCGATATTCACGCCCGGCTGGAAAAAGATCTTGATGATCCCGAAGCCGGCGACCGACTCGGCCTCGATATGCTCGACGTCGTTGACGGTGGTGGTGAGCGTGCGTTCGAACGGCGACGTGATCCGGCCGACCATCTGGTCCGGCGGCAGGCCGGTGTACTGCCACACCACGCTGATAACCGGAATCCTGATATCCGGGAAAATGTCGGTGGGCGTCTTCATCGCGGACAAGGGGCCGATGATGAGGATGAAGATCGCCAGTACGACGAACGTATAGGGTCGCCGCAAGGCGATACGGACTAGGCCGAGCATGTGGGTTCCAGGGCTTGGGGGAAGACGTTTTTGCGCTTGGTGCAGGCGCGGAGAGAGTCCCTAGCCTGAGCCAAGGCAGAATGTACACAAAGCCAGGCATTACTGCTGACTGGAAAATAAAACCCCTGGCACGGCGAGGTCGTCATCAGGCTTTCACGGTGTACTGATGGTCGTGGCCGGCCAGCGGCGAGACCAGCTCGCGAGCTCCTTGCAACGAAGCTGCAAACGTGATTCGTAAGGATAGGAATGCGAATGACCTCCCGGAGCGATGCGCCGTGAGGCGCTTTTGACGGCCCTATCCGGTCCGATACCGGTTCGCAAGGTTGTCGTCGAGCTTTCAATTTGGCAAGTGTTGGCCGCTGCATAAGCGATTATTGATTTGAGGCCGCAA
>JBEKNG010000100.1:0-11366 GCA_049523075.1 Paraburkholderia sp. | reverse complement strand
CCACAGCGGCTCCTTCGCGCGGTGTTTCCCTGACGATCTGCCGCGCAGGTTTATCGTTTCGCAGACCGACGAACGACGCCTGGCGCACGATGCGCTCGTCGGTCCACTCCGCGAAGTTGCATTCGCAAACGAGCTCCGGCTTGACCCAGTGCACCGGCGTGCGGCTGCGTTCGCGCGGTGTCGCCGCGAACGGCATGCGCGACTGCTCACGCTTGTCGAGCTCATTTTTCACCGTGCGCAGCAGCGCTGCGTCGAAGCCGGTGCCGACCCGGCCGGCGTACTGCAGCTTGCCTTTGCCATCGTATACGCCGAGCAGCAGCGCGCCAAAGGCGGCACGGCTGCCCGCCGGTTCCGTGTAGCCGCCGATCACAAATTCCTGTCGGCGGCGGCACTTGAGTTTGATCCACGTCGAGGCGCGGACCGACGTGTAGTGACTGTCTCGCCGCTTGCCGATGATCCCTTCGAGCGCCATGTCGCAGGCGCTCTTCAGCAGATCGTCGGCGCTAAAGTCAAAGTCTTCCGAAAATCGCAGGATGTGGTTGTCCACCCCTTCGAGCAGCGCGCGCAGGATTGCGCGTCGCTGCACCAGCGGCACGCCGCGCAGGTCGTAGCCGTTCAGAAACGGCAGATCGAACAGATAGATCACAATGTCTTGCGGCCGGTTCGCATCAAAAGCGTTTTGTAGCGCCTGAAAATTCGGCACATCGTTGTGATCGAGCACCACCGCTTCGCCATCGAGCCATCCGCTATCGAGATCGAGTTGCGCGAGCGCGCCTACCTGCTTGCTGAACTTCGCGGTCCAGTCGTTGCCGGCACGGGTGTAGACGTGGACTGGCGTCTTCACAGCGTGATGATCGATGCGCATAAGCACCCGATAGCCGTCGAACTTGATTTCGTACGACCAATCGTCGCCCGGCGGGGCGGTGTCGACCAGCGTGGCCAGTTGCGGTTTGAACGTGGCCGGCAACGCGGCCTTCTTTGCGCCCTCGATAGCCGGCGACGCCGCAAGTGTGCGGAGCGACTCGGCGCTGCGATTGGCGACGATGTCGGTTTTCTTTGCGTCGGCGGCACGCGCGCCGTTGGTCGCCTTCGGTTGTGCGGTCTTGCTGGAGCGAGCGGCTGGCTTGCTTGCCGTATCCTTGCCCGCGGCCTGTCTCTCTGCGGCGTGCTCCACCGCGGTTTTCCGCCCGGCGCCCTTGCCTTCGCCTTTGCCTGCACCGCGTGCGGCCGTCCCATCGAGCACGCTGCCCGGCCGTTCGGCAAGCACGTCGAACTCGGCCTCGCTGCGCGCCGCCTCGTCACGCTCCTTGATGAGCAGCCACTGCTCCTTGTCGCCGCTGCCGCGCATGTGGCTGCGCACCAGCATCCAGCTACCGTGAAGCTTGTCACCGTCCAACGTGAACTTGAGCTTGCCCGCCCGATAGGCCTCGCGCGCGTGAGCCAACCCGCCGTCCGGCTCCCACGTGCCGCGATCCCATACGATCACTGAACCCGCGCCGTAGTTACCCGGCGGAATCTCGCCTTCGAACGAACCATATTCGACAGGGTGATCTTCGACATGCACGGCGAGCCGCTTCACTGACGGGTCCAGACTCGGCCCCTTGGGCACCGCCCACGACTTCAGCGCGCCGTCGAGTTCAAGCCGGAAATCGTAGTGCAGACGCCGCGCGTCGTGTTCCTGGATCACATAGGACAGCGCTTGCGTCGCCTTGCGCGACGAAGCCTTGCCTCCCGCGGTCCTGGACGTGGCCTTTCCCGACGGTTCTGGCGTCTCGTCGAAGCGGCGCTTGCGGTGGTAGGGGTCGAGCCGGTCGGTCATGGACGTGCCTTTGAAGCGTCATCAAGCAGCGCTGCGCTTGCGATGCGGGGCATCCTTACGCGGGGCGGCAGCGCCATTCGCGCGTCGCGCCGTGCCCGTCTTGCGACGCGGCGCCGCCGCGGGCTCCTCTGCCCCGTCATCATCCTGCGCCGCCTGCGCCCGGCCTCCGCCTTTGCCCTTGCCGCGCCCGAGGCTGCGCTTGAGCAGATCGGACAAATCGAGAATCTCGGCGGACTGACGCGACTCCCGGGGTGTCTCGACGTCGGTGACCTCTTCGGTCTTACCTGCGCGAATCTTCCGATCCACCAGCGTCATGATGTCGTCGCGGAACGTGTCGTGATAGGCCGACGGGTCCCAGCTATCGCTCATGTCGTCGATCAGCTTTTTCGCCATGTCGAGCTCACGCGCGGTCACGCCCGCCTTTTTCGGGTCTTCGGACGGCAGCTTCAATTCCTTGTAATCGCGCACTTCGTCGGCCCAGCGCAGCGTGTTCAGCGCGAGCACCGATCCGACAGGGACGAGCGCCGCCAGATGCTGCTTGTTGTGCAGCACGACGCTGGCAACGCCAATCTTGCCCGACGCCTTCAGCGCCTCGCGCAGCAGCGCGTAGACCTTCTCGCCCTTGCGGTCCGGCGCCAGAAAATACGGGGTGTCGAGATAGAGGAACGAGATCTCCGGCGCTTCGACGAATGCGAGGATGTCGACGGTTTGCGTCGATTCCGGGTTCGCCGAGCGGATCTCGTCGTCGGTCAGCACAACGTACTTGTCCTTCTCGTACTCAAAGCCGCGCACGATATTGTCGCGCGTCACTTCCTTGCCGGTGCGCTTGTTGATCTGCCGGTAGCCGATCGGATCGATCGAGCGCTTGTCCAGAAGATTGAAGCCGACTTTCTCAGACTGCGTGGCCGGATACAACTGCACCGGTACGTGCACGAGGCCGAAGCTGATCGCGCCTTTCCAGATCATGTGTGACATCGTGCGCTCCCAAAGGCCGGAACCTTTGACTACGCATCAAGCGTGCCACGGGCCCCAGCCCCAGTGGGCGATGCCCTGTGCTGGTTGCGCGCGGCGCGCCCTGTAACTCTTGCGCCGCCTCGGCAAAAGCTACGGTCCGGCCGGGGCCGACGTGACCCGCCCGCCAACCGGACGCATTGCGCTAACCCGTTACAATAACGGGATTTTCCGCGCGCGCCGCGCGCCCTTTCCTGCGTCGTTATGAACCTCGTCATCCAAAGCCCCGCGCCCCTGTCCGCCGACCACCACAAGACGCTCGTCGCACTTGCGCGTGGCTCGCGCGCCGACGTCATCGACGCCCACGCGATCCGCATCCCCGATGCGAACCCCGCCCAGCGCGCCGATCTGGACGTCTACTGCGGCACGCACGCGCTGGATTACGCGTTTATCGAGCCCAACCGGCAGTTGCGCGACTTCGGACTGGTCGCCATGGACATGGACTCGACGCTGATCACGATTGAATGCATCGACGAAATTGCCGATTTCTGCGGCCTGAAGGCCGAGGTCGCGGCGATCACCGAAGCTTCGATGCGCGGCGAAATCAAGGATTTCAACGAAAGCCTCACCCGCCGTGTGGCGCTGCTCAAGGGTCTCGACGCGAGCGCGCTGGAACGTGTGTATGAAGAGCGTCTGCGCCTGTCGCCGGGTGCGGAACACATGCTGAGCGGCGCGCAGGAGGCGGGCCTGAAGACCTTGCTCGTTTCCGGTGGCTTCACGTTCTTTACCGAAAAGCTGAAAGGCCGCCTTGGCCTCGATTTCACGCGAGCCAACACGCTCGAAATCGTCGCCGGCAAGCTGACCGGCCGTGTGACAGGCGAGATTGTCAATGCGGAAGTGAAGGCGCGTACGCTGCGCGAAACCTGCGCGCAGCTCGGCATCGAGCCCAGCCAGGCGATTGCGATGGGCGACGGCTCCAACGATCTGAAGATGATGGCCGCGGCCGGGTTATCCGTGGCGTTTCGCGCGAAGCCGGTAGTGCGCGAAGCCGCGAGTGTCGCGTTCAACCATGTTGGGCTGGATGGGTTGCTGCGGTTGTTTTGACTAACGTAAGCCATCGAAACTGTGTCCCGATGGGCTTTCCCCAACCGCGCGACCCGCAGGCGCCGGAGGCGCAAACCGTTTAGGCCAGCGTACTCAAACTCCGCTCCATATCCGCGCGCAAATCGGCCTCTTCTTCCAACCCGATATAGAAGCGCACCAGCGTGCCGCGATGCGGCCACTGCGCTGCGGTACGCATCGAGGCGATGTCGTACGGCACCACGAGACTATGTGCCCCGCCCCAGCTCCAGCCAATCGAAAACAGCTCGAGCGACTCGCAGAACGTATCGATTTGCGCCGGTGTGTAACGGCCATCGAACACCACCGAAAACAACCCGCCCGCACCCGTGAAGTCCCGCTCGTAGAACTCGTGCCCGGGGCAATCGGGCAACGCGGGATGCAGCACCGCGGCGATCTCCGGACGCGTCTTCAGCCACTTTGCAATCGCCAGCGCGCTGCGGTCATGCTGCTCGAAGCGCACCTGCATGCTCGGCAGGCTGCGCAGGATCAGCGAGCAGTCGTCCGACGAGACACCGATGCCCATGCGCATGCGCGCCGCTTTCAATTTCAGATGCACCTCACGCTCGACCGTGATCGTCGCTCCCATCAGCACATCGCCGCCACCCGATTGATATTTGGTCAACGCCTGCAGCGAAATATCGACGCCGTGCTCGAACGGACGGAACGCGAGCCCCGCGGACCAGGTATTGTCGATCGCGGTGATCACATTGCGGGCTCGCGCGGCCGTGGTGATCGCGCGCACGTCCGGCACTTCCATCGTCACCGAACCCGGAGCCTCGATCCAGATCAACCGCGTATCAGGCTGGATCAGGTCGGCAATCCCCGCACCGATCATCGGATCGTAGTAGCGCGCGGTAATGCCGAAATCACGCGCCAGCCAGTCGCCGTGATCGCGGTTCGGCGAATAGACGTTGTCGGGGATCAAGACATCGTCGCCGGCTTTGACGAGCCCGAAGTACACATTGGAAATCGCCGACAGTCCCGACGGTTGCAGCAGCGCGTGATTGCCGCCTTCGATCGCCGCCAGCCGCTGCGCCAGCGCGAGCGACGTAGGGGTGGCGTGCAAACCGTAACGCCATTGCGCATCGTTGCGCCAGTCGCAGGCGCGCATTGCGGCGAGATCGGGGAACACGACCGTCGACGCGCGCGTGACCGGTACCGTCAGCGATTCGAAGCCGGAAGTAATCTGGTCTTCAGCGCGCACGATGCGGGTCTGCAGGCCGCGCCTGGATGTGGATTGAGTCATAGTGGTTTTGCGTAGGGACCAAAACAGAACAGTGAGGGGAACGGAAAAGCGCGCGAGCGTCGCGCTACTCGCCAATTGAGAGGTTGTTCACCCCGTTCACGGTATGCGCGCCGCTCGATGCGGGGGCCGCAGGCGCCGAAGGCGTAGCCCTGGCCGCCGGCGGCTGAGCGGCTGCTCCTGGCGCCGGCACAGGCTGTCCTGTCGCCAGTGGCCGCAAGTCGAATGGCTGCGGATCCGAATCGTCAACGTTCATCCGGTCTCCCGCCACCGAACCGTCAGCGGCGAACTTGCCGACCCAGTTACCCGTGATGTGGGTGCCGTCGTTCGACTCCTCCACTTCGAGGGTGTCGCCGTCGCGGTCGCCCGCAATCAGGATCACTTCGCCCGTGTCGGTGTACTGATACTCGCCGTGCACCCCGGACGGGTCGTCGGTCTTCGGTCCAAGCCGCAGTACGATTTGACGCGTACCGAGCGTACCGGCGTAGCGCGGAAACTTCGCGAACTCCGGGCTCGGCTTGAGCGGCAACTGAATGGGAGGCGGCGCGGCCAACTCCTTGACTGCATCGCTTTGCGCCCACGCTTGTGCGGGCAGCAGGGTGCCCGCACCGGCCAACAGCAGTACCGTCGCGGCACCCGGGATCCAGCCGCGCCAACGCGCGGTACTCATGATTGCTTTCGATTCCAGCATCCGTTCCTTCCTGTTGCATGAGGCCAGGTGTCGTGCGCCCGGCGTCAGATCCGCTCGAAGATCGCCGCGATGCCCTGCCCGCCGCCAATGCACATCGTGACCAGCGCATAACGCCCGCCGATGCGCTGCAGTTCGTACAGCGCCTTCACGGTAATCAATGCGCCCGTCGCGCCGATCGGGTGGCCGAGCGAAATGCCGGAGCCGTTCGGGTTGACCTTCGCGGGATCGAGCCCAAGTTCCTTGCTGACCGCACATGCCTGTGCGGCAAATGCTTCGTTCGCTTCGATGACGTCGAGGTCGGCGACCGTCAGGCCGGCCCGCTCGAGCACCTTGCGGGTGGCCGGCACCGGGCCGATGCCCATGTAGGCCGGATCGACGCCCGCGTGTGCGTAGGCTACCAGCCGCGCCAGCGGCTTCACGCCCCGCTGTTCCGCGATACTGCGCTCCATCAGCACGACCGCCGCAGCCGCGTCATTGATGCCGGACGCGTTGCCCGCCGTCACCGAGCCGTTTTCCTTCGCGAATACCGGCTTCAACTTCGAGAAGTCTTCCGCCGACGCGTTCAAACGCACGTGTTCATCCTGCTCGAATACGATGTCACCCTTCTTCGATGAGATCGTGATCGGCAGAATCTGTTCCTTGAAATAGCCACTCGCGATCGCATGGGCCGCGCGGCGATGCGACTCGAGCGCGAGTGCATCCTGCGCCTCGCGGGAGATGCCGTATTTCTGCGCGACGTTTTCAGCCGTCACGCCCATGTGAATGCCCTGAAACGGGTCCTGCAGCGCACCGAGCATCATGTCGACGAGGCGCGCGTCGCCCATGCGCTGACCGAATCGCGCAGCAGGCAACATGTATGGCGCGCGGCTCATGTTTTCCGCGCCGCCGCCAATGACGATGTCGGCATCGCCGAGCAACACGCTCTGCGCGGCGGAGACGATCGCCTGTAAACCAGAGCCGCACAGGCGGTTCACCGTGAGCGCCGGCGCATGATGCGCGACGCCGCCGTTCAAGGCCGCCACACGGGCCAGATACATGTCCTTCGGTTCGGTGTGGACCACATTGCCGAACACGACGTGGCCGACTTCGTCGCCCGCCACCTTCGCCCGCGACAGCACCTCACGCACCACACGTGCGCCGAGGTCGGTCGGCGAGAAGTCCTTGAGACTGCCGCCGAAATCGCCAACTGCCGTGCGCACCGCGCTCACTACTACTACTTCCCGTTGCATCGCTTGCTCCTCTTACTCTCTGGTACGTGATCTGGACGACCAGTCTGGGCCGTGGCTCGCGGGCCGCGTCATCATTGCCGGGGCGCTTCGCGAGGCCGCACGGGCTCGCGAGAGTTCACCCGCTCAGGCGGCCAGCGCCTTCTCGACCGCGTTGCGATCGGGAATCGGCGCAACCGCCCCGAAACCTTGCGTGGACAGTGCCGCCGCCATATTCGCGTAACGCGCTGCTGCAAACGGATCGTCGCCCCTGACGATGCGGGCGATAAAGGCACCGCCGAAACAATCGCCGGCGCCGGTTGCGTCGACCGCGTTCACGACCTGTCCCCGTACCTCGCGGCGCTCGTCGGGCGTGGCCACATACGCGCCTTGCTGGCCGAGCTTGAGTGCGACGACGCGCGGACCGAGCGCCAGCAGGTAATCAACGATCTCGTCGCGGCCAGTCAGTCCGGTCAACACGGTCACATCGTCCCAACTCGGCAGGCAGATATCAGTATGGCGAATCGCTTCGACCATCACCGCACGCGCCCGCGCGAGCGGCCACAGCTTGAGACGCAGATTCGTGTCGAAACTCACCCGCACGCCGTTTGCGCGCGCATGGCTGATCGCGGCCAAGGCCGCGTCGCAGGCACTCACGCTGATCGCGAGGCTGATGCCGGACAGATGCAGCACCTGCGCGGCCGCAATCGCGTCAAGCGGCAAATCATGCGACGCATAACGGCTAGCGGCCGAACCCGCGCGCAGATAATCGAACTGGTGGCCTTCCGCCCCGTGTGAGACGAAATAGACGCCGGTCGGCGCATGGCTGTCGACCTTCACCATCGAGGTGTCCACCGACTCGCATTGCCAAAGATCGAGCAGCAGACGACCGAAATGATCGTCGCCAACCGCCGACACATAACCCGCGGTCGCTCCCTGACGTGCAGCCGCGATGCAGAAGTTCGACGTGTCGCCGCCGAAGCCCTGCAAATAGTTCGGCTGGTCCTTCGACGCCTGGTTGAATTCGACCATGGCCTCGCCGAGCGCGAGGATTGCCGGGCTCGCCGCCATGGACATGGCTTACACCTCGCCCCACAGATCGTGGCCGTCCGCGCCGTTGATCTTCACCGACACGAAATCGCCCACCTTGTAGCGCTTCGAGGCTTTGGTGGCCGGCGCGATATACACGACGCCGTCGATCTCCGGCGCATCCGCAGCCGTGCGGCCGACGCCGCCCTCGGCGTTGATTTCGTCGACCAGCACCTTCAAGGTCTTGCCGACCTTGCGCGCGATACGTTTCGCCGACACTTCCTCGGCCACCTCCATGAAGCGCGCGCGGCGCTCTTCGCGCACTTCGTCGGGCAATGCGCCGTCAAGTTCATTGGCGGTAGCGCCTTCCACCGGGGAGTAAGCAAAACAGCCGACGCGATCCAGTTCCGCCTCACGAATGAAGTCCAGCAGCGTCTGGAATTGCTCTTCGGTCTCACCGGGGAAGCCAGCAATGAACGTGCTGCGGATCGTCAGATCCGGGCAGATCTCGCGCCAGGCGCGCACGCGCTCCAGCACCTTCTCGGCATTGGCCGGCCGCTTCATGCGCTTGAGCACTTCGGGATGCGCGTGCTGGAACGGCACGTCGAGATACGGCAGCACGTGACCCTTGAACGGACCTTCGGCCATCATCGGGATGACTTCGTCGACGCTCGGGTATGGGTACACGTAATGGAGGCGCACCCAGGCGCCGTACTGCGCGGCCAGCTCGCCGAGCGCGCCGACGAGGTCCGTCATGCGTGTCTTGATCGGCTTGCCGTTCCAGAAACCGGTGCGGTACTTCACGTCCACGCCGTACGCGCTCGTGTCCTGGGAAATCACGAGCAATTCCTTCACGCCGGACTTGAAGAGGTTTTCCGCTTCGAGCATCACTTCCGCGACCGGACGCGACACGAGGTCGCCGCGCATCGACGGGATGATGCAGAACGTGCAACGATGGTTACAGCCTTCGGAAATCTTCAGGTACGCGTAGTGACGCGGTGTGAGTTTCACGCCTGCCGCGGGCACCAGATCGACGAACGGATCGTGCGGCTTCGGCAGATGCGCGTGCACGTGCTGCATCACTTCTCCCAGCGCATGCGGCCCGGTCACGGCCAGCACCTTGGGATGGACTTCCTCGATCAGGCCCGAGCCGCTCGCGCTCTTCTTCGCGCCGAGGCAGCCGGTGACGATCACCTTGCCGTTTTCAGTGAGCGCCTCGCCGATCGCGTCGAGACTTTCCTGCACGGCTTCGTCGATGAAGCCGCAGGTGTTGACGACCACAAGGTCCGCGCCGTCATAGGTAGCGGAGATCTCATAGCCTTCGGCGCGCAGTTGCGTGATGATCTGCTCGGAGTCGACGAGCGCTTTCGGGCACCCGAGCGAAACGAACCCGACCTTTGGCGCGGCGGTGCTGGGTGAAATGGGGGAGGAAGCTTGCGGCATAGGGGGCAGTCCGGCGGATGGCGGTAAACGTAACCTCACATTGTACCCCGTGGCACGCCCCACACAGCTGGCGCAGGCGCGCGACCACCCGCCAAAATCGACTCCGGGGTATGTATCGTCCCGCCCATGGGCTTTCCGCACGGTCAGCCCGCGGCGCCCTTCCTGAAGCAGTTTCGCCAGTCCGACCCTGAACCGGACGGGATGCAGCCACGCCGCCCCTACTTCTTCTCCGGCTCCGGATTCGTCTGCGGATTGGCAGGAGTGAACGGGAAAGTGCTGAACATTGACTTCGCCTGGTTCTGCATCTGCTCCTGCATCTGCACGAACATGTTCTTCGACTGCTCGATGTAGCTGGTCATCATGCCTTGCATCATCGGCGCCTGCATGTTCATGAACTGCGACCAGACCTCGGGGTTCATCGCCTTGCCTTCGTACAGGTTCTTCGACTGGTCGGCGAGCTTGGCCTGAATGTCGATGAACGCCTGAATGTTCTTCTCGAGATACGTGCCCATCATGCCCTGCATCGCGTGCCCGTAAAAACGGATGATCTGCGACAGCATGGACGAAGAGAACATCGGCAGGCCACCGCTCTCCTCTTCAAGGATGATCTGCAACAGAATGGCGCGCGTCAGGTCCTCGTTGCTCTTCGCATCGATGACCTTGAAATCCTCTTGATCCAGCACGAGCTGCTTGACGTCCGTCAGCGTGATGTACGTACTCGTCTCGGTGTCATAGAGCCGACGGTTCGGATATTTCTTGATGAGTCGTTCGGCAGTTTTCTTTGTAGTAGTGGTCATTTAACGCCTTTGAGCGCCATTGAAGCGCAGAAACGGCGTCCTGCCGCACGCGCAATCGGGCCGCGATTACAGGTACGAGACGCCGCCGGAAACACCTGAACCATGTAGCGCCCCGTCTTGCGACCGGGCGCCGCACGGATCAGCCCATGTGCAGACCGCCATTCAGCGAGAAATCAGCCCCCGTCGAAAAACCCGATTCGTCCGACGCGAGCCACGCTACGATCGAACCGATTTCATCCGGCTGGCCGAGACGGCGCACCGGGATCGTCGCGACGATCTTTTCCAGCACATCGGGGCGGATCGACTTGACCATATCCGTACCGATGTAGCCGGGCGACACAGTATTCACCGTGACGCCCTTGGTGGCGACTTCCTGGGCCAGCGACATCGTAAAACCGTGAATGCCGGCCTTCGCCGTCGAGTAGTTCGTCTGCCCGAACTGGCCCTTCTGCCCGTTCACCGACGAGATGTTGATCACCCGCCCAAAGCCACGCTCGACCATGCCGTCGATCACCTGCTTGGTGACGTTGAACAGACTCGTCAGGTTGGTATCGATCACCGCCGTCCAGTCTTCGTGGGTCATCTTACGGAATACGACATCACGTGTGATGCCTGCATTGTTGACCAGTACGTCGACTTCGCCGATTTCGGCTTTCACCTTGTCGAACGCCGCCTTGGTCGATTCCCAGTCGCCCACGTTGCCTTCCGAAGCAATGAAGTCGAAACCCAGGGCCTTCTGCTCTTCGAGCCACTTCACGCGGCGTGGGGAGTTCGGGCCACAGCCGGCGACCACTTTGAAGCCTTCCTTGTGAAGACGCTGGCAAATACTCGTGCCGATGCCGCCCATTCCGCCCGTTACATACGCAACTCGCTGTGCCATAGACCACACTCCATTATCGTTTTTCCGAGGCGCCGACCGGCAGCCCCTTCCCTCGCCCGTACTGCATCATCTCCACTGCCGCCGGGCGCCCGGCTGGCGAGGCCACCGCACACCGCCACGCACCGTTTCGAGCTGAACGCTAGCGAAGCGGTACGCGGCAACACACATCCGCTCAGGCGCGCTCGA
>JBEKNG010000099.1:0-11380 GCA_049523075.1 Paraburkholderia sp. | reverse complement strand
ATGCGCGCGCATGCCACTTCACCCGGCGACTTAGAGTTGCTGAGGACGAAGTGTTTGCAATACCGCTCTCAACCGGGATCTTCTCGTGAAAAGCCGAATACTCATCGTTCTGATGACGGGACTGCTGCGCGCCTTCGCCTTCCTGCCTTATGGCGTGATTGCGCGGCTCGGCACCGGAATCGGCGCGCTGCTCTATCGCATTCCCAGCACGCGCCGCCGCGTCGTCCACACCAATCTGAAACTCTGTTTCCCCGACATGAGCGACGACGAGCGTGAGCGCCTGGCGCGCGCGCATTTTTGCCATGTGATTCGCAGTTACGTCGAGCGAGGGCCGCAGTGGTTCGGCAATGCGCGGTCGATTTCGCGGCTGGTGGAAGTGGAAAGCGCCATCGATCTGGCTGAAGCCCACTCGCGGCCGACGATTTTCGTCGGCTTTCACTTCGTGGGGATCGAGGCCGGTTGCATGATGTACTCGACGCGTCATCCGGTTGCTTCGTTGTACACGCCGATGTCGAACGTGCTGTTCGATGAGATGGCCAAGCGCCAGCGCGGCCGTTTCGGCACCGAAATGATTCCGCGCAGCGACAGTGTGCGCCGCGCGTTGCGCGTGCTGCGCGACGGCAAGCCGGTAATGCTGGCGGCGGACATGGACTTCGGTTTGCGCGACTCGGTGTTCGTGCCGTTCTTTGGCGTGCCGGCCTGCACGCTCACCTCCGTGTCGCGACTTGCGAAGGCGGGCAATGCGCGGGTCGTACCGTTCGTCACGGAGGTGCTGCCGAATTATCGTGGCTACAAGCTGACAATCTTCGAAGAACTAAGCGATTTTCCGTCGGCCGATACCACGGTCGATGCGCGCCGGATTACGGAGTTTCTCGAATCCCAGGTGCGGCGGATTCCAGCGCAATACTATTGGGTGCACAAGCGCTTCAAGCACCGGCCGGTGGGGGAGCCGGCGGTGTATTGAGTGGGGCTGAGCCGGTCGCCGCGCCTCGCGTCTCTTCAATCGGGGGCGTCCCCATCGCCTGAAACAGCGCCGCGGTATCGGTCAGCCGCGCGCCCGTATAGCGGATCTCATCGAGTCTCGCGTTGCGGAACTGCTGCTCGCTCGAGCGTGCAGCCGACACCGGCACAGCACCCAGCCGGTAGCGTGCCGCAGTTTCATCAGAAATGCCCTGTGCCGCACGCGCGGCGACGTTGGCCGCATCGAGCGCCTGCGCATCGTGTTCGAGCGCCGCCAGCGTATCGGCCACGTTCTGGAAGGCGGCGAGCACCGTCTGCCTGTATTGATCGGTGGCGGCGTCGTACGTCGCCAGCGCCGCGCGACGTTGCGCGAGCAGCGCGCCGCCATGAAAGATCGGCTGCGACAGCGTACCCGCCACGGCCCAGATCGCGCCCGCACCAGAGAGCGCCGCCGGCCAGCTAAAGCCGCCTTGTCCCATCGAAGCCGTCAGCGACAGGTTCGGGTACATCTGTGCCGTGGCCACGCCCACATCCGCGGCGGCCGCCTTGAGTGCGGCGTCTGCGGCCTGAACATCCGGGCGCGCGCGCAGCAGCTCCGACGGCACGACCACCGGCACTTGCTCAGGCACATGCAACTGCGCGAGCGCGAGATCGGGCGGGGCGGCGTCGGGCGTGCGGCCGATCAGTACCGCAAGCGCGTGCCGCGTCGTCGTCCACTGTTGCTTCAAGCCAGGTAAACCCGCCGACAACGACGCCGCGCTCTGTTGCGCGTTCAACATGTCCGCATGGGAGATCGCGCCGAGGGCGTAACGCCGTGCCGCGTCGCGCGCGTCTTCGTTCGCCAGCGTCACCAGCCGCTCGGTGGTGTCGATCTGCGCATGCAGCGCGGCGGCGGTGATCGCTGCAGTGACAATATTGGCGGCCAGCGCGCGCCGCGCCGACTCCAACTGGTAGACCTGAACGTTGACGCGCGAAGCGAGGGCGGCATTGGCGAGCCGCGAGGCGCCGAACAGGTCGATCGTGTAATGCGCCTGCAACTGGCCGACGAAGGTGTTGTACAGGAACGTGTTCGGCCCGAGCTCTGGAACCGCCAGTGCACGTTGCCGGGCCGCCTGGGCAACCGCATCGATGGTGGGTAACATCGAACTGCCAATCTGGCCGCGCAATTGCTCGCGCGCGGCGCTCAGGCTCTTGTCGGTCGCCGCCAGCGTCGGGCTGTTGCGCAGACCTTCGTCGACCAGTGCGTTCAGGTTGTCGCACTGGTAAAGACGCCACCACGTCGGCACCGGTTTGGCGCCCACCACGAACTGCTGTGTGACGCCCTGCGCGGGGACGGTTTCGGTGAGCTGCGGCGCGGCGCCGTAGTGCGCCGGTTGCGGCATCGCCGGCGGGTCGCCGTTCGGGCCGAACGAACAGGCCGCGAGTGCGAGGGCACCGCTGCTCACGACGGCAGCCCGGACCCGCCCGGCACATTTGACAACAGAAGTAGCCATGATCAATTTCCCGAATGCGACGCTTGCGTCGAGGAAGCCGGCGGCTCGCGTTCGTCTCCGCGCACCCTGAACGAGGCCGCATACAGCGCAGGCAGATAGAACAGCGTGAGCACCGTGGCGCTCGTGATGCCGCCCATCAGCGCGGTGGCCATCGGTCCGAAGAAGTTCGAGCGCAACAGCGGAATCAGCGCCAGCACGGCCGCCGCCGCGGTCAGCGTAATAGGCCTGAAACGCCGTACCGTTGCTCCGACGATGGCATCGAAGCGCTTGTGTCCGGCGGCGATGTCCTGCTCGATCTGATCGACCAGAATCACCGAGTTGCGCATGATGATGCCGAACATGGCGATCACGCCGAGCATCGCCACGAAGCCAAATGGCTGGCCGAACAGCAGCAGGGTGGCGACGACGCCGATCAGGCCGAGCGGGGCCGTCAGCACCACCATCAGCACCCGTGCGAAGCTCTGCAACTGGATCATCAGCAGCGTCAGCACGGCAATGACCATGATCGGCATCTGCGCGTTGATCGACCTTTGTCCCTTCCCGCTTTCCTCCAGCGCGCCGCCCAGTTCGATGCGGTAGGCCACCGGCAGCGTCGCGCGGATCTGGGCGAGCGCCTTGTCCACGCTTTGCGTCACGTCGATACCTTGCGCGTTGGCGGCCACGTCCGATTGCACCGTGATGGTCGGTTGCCGGTCGCGTTCCCAGATCACTCCATACTCGAGGTCGTAGCGCATATGGCCGAGCGTGCCGAGCGGCACCGGGCCATTCGGCGTAGGCATGGCCAGGGTGACGAGCTGCGCGGGATCGACGCGTTCCGTCTTCGGCGCGCGCAGGTCGACGCTGATCAGCTTGTCGCGTTCGCGGTATTGCGTGACTGTGTAGCCGGACAGCGTCATGGCGAGGAAGCTCGACACGTCGTCCGAGGTGACGCCCAACTCACGCGCCTTTTTCTGGTCGATCTCGAAGCGTAGCGAGCGCTCGGCGGGCTCGTCCCAGTCGAACTGGACGTCGGTCGTGCGGTGATCCGCACGCATTGTCGCGGCGACGCGTTCGGCGATCGAGCGCACCGTGGCAATGTCGTCGCCGCTGACGCGGAACTGCACCGGATAGCCGACCGGTGGGCCGTTTTCGAGGCGCGACAGGCGCGTGCGGATCGCCGGGAACTGGTTGTGCAATTCCGGTTCGAGCCATTGCGCGAGCTTCTCACGATCGTTGATCGACTTTGCAGTGATCACGAACTGCGCGAAATTCGGCTGCTGCAATTGCTGGTTCAGCGGCAGATAGAAGCGGGGCGCGCCCTGGCCCACGAAGTCCACCGTGTGATCGATCTCCGGGCGGCCCACCAGCACCTTTTCGAGCCGCTGTGCCTGGCGCAAGGTCGCCTCGAACGACGCGCCTTCAGGCAGCCGGACGTCGACCAGCAACTCCGTCCGGTCCGAACTCGGGAAGAACTGCTGCGGCACCAGCGTGAAGCCCAGCAGCGAGACCACAAATAGCGCCAGGGTGATCGTCAGCACCACGAAGCGCCGTTCGATGCACCAGGCAATCCAGCCACGCAGCCGCTTGTAGAACCGGGTGTCGTAGATATCGTGCTCGTAGTCGTGCGCTTCGTGAGCCTGGCGCTTGCGCTCAGGCAACATGTGATAGCCGAGCAGCGGAATCAGCACTACGGCGGCGAGCCACGACGCAATCAACGCAATGGCGGACACTTCGAAGATGGAGCGAGTGTATTCGCCGGTATTCGACTTCGCCAGCGCGATCGGCAGGAAGCCGGACACGGTGACGAGCGTGCCTGTCAGCATCGGAAACGCGGTGCTGGTGTACGCGAACGCGGCGGCGCGGGTGCGGTTCCAGCCCTGTTCGAGCTTCACTGACATCATCTCGACGGCGATGATCGCATCGTCTACCAGCAGTCCGAGCGCCAGCACGAGCGTGCCGAGCGAGACCTTGTGCAAGCCGATATCGAACAGATACATGCATAGGGCCGTGACCGCGAGCACGATCGGAATGGAAATGACGACGACCATCCCGGTGCGCACGCCCAGTGAGACAAGACTCACCACCAGCACGATCGCGATCGCCTCGGCCACCGCCTCCAGAAAGTCGTCGACCGATTTCGCCACAGCGTGCGGCATGCTCGAGACTTCGACGAGCTTGAGGCCCACCGGCAGATACGCGCGCAGGATGGCAGACTCCTGGTCGAGCGCCTTGCCAAACTGGATCACATCGCCGCCAGGCTGCATGGTCACGCCGATGCCAAGCACGGCGTTGCCGCCGTAGCGCATCTGCGTGGAGACCGGATCATCGTAGCCGCGTCTGATTGTGGCGATGTCGCCGAGGCGAAACGAGCGGTTGTTGATGCGGATCAGCGTATCGGCGAGCGCATTGACGTCCTTGAACTGGCCGGTCGGGCGTACGAACACGCGGTCGTCGAAGGTGGTCAAGGTACCGGCCGGCGACACGCTGTTCTGCGAGTTGATGGCCTGCGCAATCTGTTGCGGCGAAACGTTCAGACGCGTGAGCTGGGTGTTGGCGATCTCGATGTAGATGTGCTGGCCAGGATCGCCGAAATAGTCGACCTTGGCCACGCCCGGCACGCGCAGCAGCACGGCGCGCAATTGATCCGCATAGTCGTGCAGCTGCGCGGCAGAAAAGCCGTCGCCTTCGAGCGTATAGATATTGGTGTAGACGTCGCCGAATTCGTCGTTGAAGAACGGTCCCTGGATGCCTTGTGGCAGCGTGGCGGCGATGTCGCCGACCTTCTTGCGCACCTGGTACCAGGTTTCCGGCACGTCCTTGGCAGGCGCGGAGTCCTTCATATAGAAGAACATCAGCGATTCGCCGGGGCGCGAATAGCTGCGCACGAAGTCGATATGCGGCGTTTCCTGCAGCTTGCGGCCGATGCGGTCGGTGACCTGTTCCTGCACCTGGCGGGCGGTGGCGCCAGGCCAGAAGGTGCGGATCACCATCACGCGAAACGTGAACGGCGGGTCTTCCGATTGCGCCAGTCTCGTGTAGGCGAGAATCCCGAAGGCGGTCGCCAGTGCGATCAGGAACACCACTAGCGACTGATGACGCAGCGCCCACGCCGACAGGTTGAAGCGTCCCTCTTCGTGTTCATGCGTTGTGCTCATGAAGCGAAGTCCTCGGGATGCAGGGGCGCGATCGGGTGGACTTTCTCGCCGGCGGTCACGGTGTGCACGCCTTGCAGCACGACACGCTCGCCGTCCTTCAGGCCGCCGGAAATGGCGATGGTGCGCTCGTCATAGCGTGTCACCTGGACGCGGCGCAGTTCCAGTACGTTGTCGCCGTCGTGCACGACCCAGACAGCGGCGTCTGTGCCCTCGTGGAACAGCGCGGTGGCGGGCAGGGTGAACGACGCGGCGGGCTGCGTAGCGGCGTTGCCCGAGGTGAGCGCGACGTCGGCCGTCATGCCGAGCCGGACGTCCGGGCCAGGGTCGAGCAGCGTGAGGTTCGCACGATACGTGCGGCTTTGCGGATCAGCGGCAGGCGAGAGCTCCCGCACGCGGGCGCTGAAGGTGCGCCCAGGCAGCGCCGACATGGTGACCCTGGCGGTCTGGCCGACGCTCAACGCGGCGAGGGTACTTTCCGGCACGTCGACGACCACATCGATATCGCCGCTCCACGCGAGGTTGTAGACGGCTGTTCCAGCCGAGACGTTCTGCCCGGTCTGCGCTTCTTCTGCCGTGATCACACCGGCGTGGTCCGCGAGCAGGTCGGTGTACTGCAACTGGTTCTTCTGCAGCGCGGCTTGCTGTGCCGCCTGATCGCGCTGGGCCAGTGCGGAGGCATACGCATTGGTGGTCTGTTCGAGTTGCGCGGCCGAAATCAGGTTCTCGCGTGCCTGCGCCTGGTCGCGATCGAGTTGCTGCTTCGCGTACACGAGACTGTGCTGCGCGGCGTCGAGTTGCGCCTGCGCGCTGGCGGCGCTCTTCCGCGCATCGGCAGGGTCCAGGCGGGCCACGACTTCGCCGATCTTCACGGTGTCGCCGAGCCGCACGTGCCGCTCGATGATCTTGCCGGCAATCCGGAACGACAGCGGCGTCGAGTAACGTGCCTGCACTTCGCCCGGCAACGACGCCGATAGCGGACTGCCGTCGGCGTGTGCGGCGGCAACTACCACCGGGCGCGGCGCGGGCGCTGCCGCCTGTTGTTGATGGCATGCACCCAGCATGACGAGCCCGGCTAGCGCGAGAGCGTAGGTCATGCGGCGGGCGGGGGCGGAACGGGAATGCGGATGAGAGTGCGCGCGTATCACATGCGATGCGCTACAACCGGGACGATTCACAATTACCCCAATCAGGAGACGGCGAACGAACACGGCAAGCCACAGCGGCTGGCCAGCGAGGGCACGTTTGAAACGGCGCGTGCAATACATCGTTGCTTCAAATGAAGCAGTGTATTCTAATACACACATGTATCTGAGTGTATAGTCGTATGTGAAATCTTCCCGGTGCTAAACTCCCCAGCATGAAACGCCAACGACTCACACGCGAACAGAGCCAGGACCAGACGCGCCAGCGCCTGCTCGATGCCGCGCAAGCTATTTTTATGAAGAAAGGGTTCGTCGCCACGAGTGTCGAAGACATCGCTGAGGCGGCGGGTTATACACGCGGGGCGTTCTATTCGAACTTCGGCAGCAAGCCCGAGTTATTCCTCGAACTGCTCAGGCGCGACCATGAGGAGATGCAGGCGGATCTGGATAGCATCTTCGAAGAAGGGGCGACTCGCGAAGCCATGGAGGCGCGCGTGCTGGAGTACTACAGCAATATGCACCGCGACAACAAATACTTCCTGCTATGGGCGGAGGCCAAGCTGCTGGCCGCGCGCGACGGCCGCTTCAGGGTGAAATTCAACGCGTTCCTGCATGAGAAGCTGCAGCAGCTGAGCGAATATATCCGCGAGTTTTCCGCGCGTGCAGGCACGCCGTTGCCGCTGCCGGCCGAAACGTTGGCGATGGGACTGATGGGACTGTGCGACGGCGTGCAGTTCTTCTACACGGTCGATCCGCAAAACGTCACGAGCGATACCGCGGAGGCGGTGCTGGCTGGATTCTTCGCGCGCGTAGTGTTCGGGCGCGACGTGGGGCAGTGAGGCTGGGGCGGCGTGATCGCGCCAGGATCGTCTGCCGGCGGTGATTCCGCTGCGGACTAACATTCACCAGACGTCTATCGTCCGATGAATGCCCGGTAAACCTCAGCCGAGCGATTCAGTGCAGGATCAGTCGACCGGGAAATTCGCGCAGGTGTCCGTCACGGGAGCCGAACACGCGAACGAATACTCGCCGCTCCATTGCAGGGCGGCCTTGCCCGCATGCAGGGCAAGGCGAACGTCGGGACTGGTTTCATAGGCGATGAAGGCGGAGCAGGCGACTGCGGACAACACGACCAGTGAAAACGCAATTTTTTCAAAAACTTGAAATCGGTATGGCATGGCGATATCTTCCTTTCAGCCTGAATGATATCGCAGATTAGGGTTTTCACCTAGTCGTTTGGGCAACAAATCGCGTTCGCCTGGCACGCCTTTTAAATTCTTCCGGTACGACCTGCCGCGCCGGCTTCGCGCCCCGAACGGCCGACAACTCCGCCTAATTTCACCCGCATAGTCAATCTGACCGTTTTGCCATCTTCAGGTCAGGGTTGGGCCATGCGCGATCGATACAATCGAACGCGTTGGGCAAGCCTTGGTGCGAGCGACTGGCGGCGTGTTCTCACGCACACAGTTCGTCGTCGAGGTGCGATGTCACCCGCTTCTAGTCATCGGCTTGCGTAGTCACCGACGCTCCGTTTGCGCGTCGCGTTGGTGTTCGTTGGCTTGGCTTTAACCGCGGCAGGAGTGGCCTCATGAATCATTTGCAGTCGATGCGAGTTTTCGTCAAAGTGGCGGAACTCGGGAGCTTCGCCCGTACTGCCAGCACGATGGGTATCTCTACCGCCGTCGTGACCCGCCACGTGGCCGATCTTGAGGAACGTCTCGGGACGCGGCTGCTCAACCGGACCACGCGCAGCCAGTCGCTGACCGAGTCGGGCCGGGTCTATCTGGATCGTGTGCGCCCGATCCTCGACGATCTCGAAGGGGTCGAGCAGATGGTGGTGGCGCGTAATCACGAACCCGTCGGCACCTTGCGCATCGTGGCGCCCGTGGTGTTCGGCCTGCATAACTTCGCGCCGGTGCTGCAGTCCTACGCCGAGCGTTATCCGAATGTCATCCCCGATGTTACGCTGGTGGATCGCCATGTCGATCTGGTCGAAGAAGGTTTCGACGTTGGCGTGCTGATCGCGCGGCAGATGCGCAGCGCGAGCATCGTCACGCGGCGCCTGACCACCGGGCACATGACCGTGTGCGCGACGCCCAGCTATCTGCAGAAACACGGCGCGCCGAGCCGGCCCGAACAGTTGCAGGATCACCCGAGCCTGTCGCTGCCGTCCGAATACGGCGGCGACGAACGCGTTTTCACCAACATCGACGGCAGCGGCGAAGTGCGGGTGCGGCCGACCAACGCGATCGTGGCGAACAATACGGAAATGCTGCGCCAGTTCGCGCTGCTCGGCATGGGCATTGCCATCCTGCCGAGTTACCTGATTGGCCGCGACCTCGAGCGTGGCCGGCTGGTGCGCCTCCTGGGCGCCTATCGCTTGCCGCAGGTCGAGGTGACGATTGCCTACCCGAGCCGACATCATCTGCCGGCCAAGGTGCGCACCTTCATCGACCATCTGGTCGAGCATTTCAGCCAGATGTCGAGTAATCTGCCGGGCGAACCGGCAAGCTCGCAGGATGCGGTACCGCGCGTCGCGCAAGCAAAGCGCGCCGTGGCAGACGCGGAGGCAGTGGCGCTGGATTTCGACGAGCGCGAAGAGGGAGCCTCGGTGGCACGCGGCAAAGCCGCCGCTGCGCCGGTCACGCGCAAGGCTTCCCGGCCGACGACGCGCATGAGCGAGCAGGCGTCACCGGTTTGAGCGGTACGCGCAAGCGGCGTACGCCGCTTGCCACTTGCTCGCCCATAGCCGCGAAAGAACGCAAGGCACGCAAAAGCGGCGCAAACCACGCAAAGCGGCGCACAGGGTGCGCTTGACGCTGCGGCAGCGCATTTCGATGACGGCATCAGGCGGATGAAGGCGCTCAGACTCGACTCGGCGCCCTTGAGCGTATGGCTGCAGTCGGGCGATACTGGCGGGCCGGCGGGGTGCGAACAGGCGTGTCCCGACCATCTGCGGCTCGCCCGCACACGCTATTCGGGGAGCATGACGAGTTGGACGTGACCTTTGCCAACACAAGCGCCGACGACGTCGAAGCGCTGGTGCAAATTCGGATCGATTCCATGCGTGAGAGCCTCGAGCGGATCGGCCGTTTCGATCCAACGCGTGCCCGTGAGCGTTTTCTCGCGTCGTTCGACGCAGCTAATTGTCGCTACATCCTCATGGATGGCATCAAGGCCGGCTTTGTGCTGATCAGGCCCGAGCCGGATCATCTGCTGCTCGATCATCTGTACATCGCTCCTGGATACCAGGGGAAGGGCGTGGGTGCCGCGGTGCTGGACGTCGTGCTCGCCGATGCCGACGCGCAGGCATTGCCAGTCAGATTGGGGGCACTGCGCGGTAGCAACTCGAATCGCTTCTATCAGCGCCATGGTTTCGTCAAGACCGGTGAGAGCGAGTGGGATATTTACTACGCTCGCGAGCCGCGGGCGCGGGCGGCACCGGTCGCCTGACTTGTTGCTCCTCGCTGATTTTGCCCCGGGCCGCATGCGACCCCACGCGAGCACGCGCGAGCATGCGCAAACACATGCAAGCACAGGCGACACGCAACGCAAACGCCGCGATACGCGAGCATCGCAGCCTGCCGCTCAGATCGACTTCACTTCTCCGCCGTCCATCCGCAGCGTCGACCCCGTCATCCAGCGCGCCGCAGGCGACACGATGAATGCCATCAGTTCGGCAATCTCCTCGGGCGTCCCATAACGCGCAATCCCCGCTTCAACCGGAAACTTCGCGGTCGCCTCTTCAACGCTCATGTTGTGCAGCGGTGCCCAATGTTCCAGGTACGATTGTCGCCGGCCGGTCATCACGGCTCCAGGCAGCACGCTGTTGACCTGGACGCCGTCGGCGATGCCGCGATCCGAAAACGCTTTCGCGAGCGCCACAATCGCCGCGTTGATCGTGCCCACGGCCGCATACGGTGCCTTCGGAAATAGCGCCGAATTCCCCGACATCAGCACCACCGATCCTGAACTCGCCTTCAGCGACGGCCACGCCGCGATCGTCAACCGGCGCGCGCCGTGAAGCTTCAGCGCGAGACCGCGGTCCCATTGTTCGTCAGTCATCTCCAGTACATCGATCTGCGGCACCGCGCCCGCAATGTTGAGCAATGCGTCGATCCGTCCGAAGGTTGCGAGCGTCTGGGCGACGACTTGCTGTGCGGCGTCGGGTTCGGAGAGGTCGAGGTCGAGGACCAGAAACTCCGCGCCGGCCTTCTTCACCTCGGCGGCGCTCTCTTCGAGATGCGCGCGGTTGCGCGCAACGAGCACGATCGAGTCAAAATCGCGCGCCAGCCTGATAGCTGTCGAACGACCGATACCCTGGCTCGCGCCCGTTACGATTGCCACTTTGCTGGACATCTTGATTCTCCTGATTCAGTGAATAAAGCGTGGTGCAGTGGACGACGACCCTCGTTCCGGCGGTCGAGGCTGACCAACGGACCCGTCAGCGATTAAGGAAGTCCGAGATGGCAGCAGCAATTTCCGTGGCATGCGTCTCCAGCGCGAAGTGACCGGTATCGAAGAACCGCACCTCCGCGCCCGGGATGTCGCGCTTGAATGCCTCCGCGCCGGGTGGCAGAAAGAACGGATCGTTTTTCCCCCATACGGCAAGCAACGGCGGTTGATGGGTGCGGAAGTACTGCTGGAAGGC